>CALJLC010000341.1 GCA_937982605.1 uncultured Gemmatimonadales bacterium
CGAGCGCGCGTGGGACGACGTCGTCTACCGCCTGTCCTCGACCTTCCGTTTCCGCTACGGCGTCGGGCCCGATCAGGTGAAGGCCGCCGCCCTGGCAGCGCTCGCCGACCCCGGCCAGGGCGTCGGGCTCGCGCGCACGGAGCTCGCCGAGTACCGCCCGCTCCTCGAGGCGAAGACCCCGGCGCGGATGGGCGGGTCGGACGGGGGGAACCCCGCGTGAGGCGGCCGACGGCACGGCGCGCTGCCGGTGCGCCCCGGAGAAGGGTCGCCTCGTGGAACCGCTCCCGGAGTGCAACCGTAGGGTGAGGAAGGTCGTCTCACTCCGTGACGCCCCTCCCCGGAACCTCCTTCGATGAACGGAAAGCTCCGCTTCCTGCTCGGCTTCGGCCTCTTCTTCGGGGCGTTGTGGTTCCTGTGGGACACGCCGGTGATCTACCCGCTCAAGATCTTCGTCGTGCTGCTTCACGAGGTCAGCCACGCCATCGCGGTCGTGGCCACGGGCGGTCAGCTCGATCGGATCACGCTCGACCCGTACCAGGGCGGCGCGACGTACTTCACCGGGGGCAACGCCTTTATTGCGCTCTCGGCGGGCTACCTGGGCAGCCTGCTCTGGGGCGGCCTCATGTTCAGCGCCGCTCAGACCCGCTGGATCCGCACCGAGTGGGTCAACGGCGCCATCGGCGCGGCGGTGATCCTGCTCACGATCTTCTTCGTGCGCAGCGGCTTCGGCATCGTCTTCGGGATCTTCTTCGGCGCGGCGATGGTCGCGGCATCCCGCAACGTCGGCGCCACCTGGAATCGCCGGCTCCTTCTCACGCTGGGGCTGACGAGCGCGCTCTACGCGATCCTCGACATCAAGAGCGACGTCCTCGACCGGCCCGAGCTCCACTCCGACGCGCACATGCTCGCCGAGCTGACCGGCATCGGCACCACGACGATGTGGGGCGTGCTCTGGATCGCGATCGCCATCTCGTTCGCCGCCTGGCTCATGCTGCGCGCCTGGGAAGACGCCTGACGCGCCCGGCGGTCACTCGCCGACGGGCCGACCGCTACCCTTCCCGGCTCAGGTAGCCGTAGAAGAAGGCGATCCACGCCACGGGGAAGCGCTCGGCGCCTCGCTCCGCGGTCTGCTCGATCGTGAGCCCGTCGGCGATCGCCGACTCCACGAAGGCCAGGCACGCCCGAGACGTCTCGATCTGCGCCCGCACCGCCCCGAGGTCCGTGGGGCTCTCGTGCCCGCCCACCACCACCGTCTCGGGGTCCATCGAGTCGAGGAACGCCTCGAGGCGGTCGAGGAAGCCGACGGCGTCCTCGGTGCCCGGAAACATCATCGGGTTGCCGGCCAGGTAGGTGTCGCCGAAGTGCGCCACCTTCGAGCCCTCGAAGTACACGGATACGTCCCCCGGCGTGTGCGCGACCGTCGGCACCAGCCGCACCCTCTCCCCGTTGAAGGTGAAGGTGGTGTCCCGCGCCACCTGCACCTCCGGAAGGGCCGTGGCCTCCTTCGGCGGCAGCTCGACACCCTCCATGAAGACGTACGGCTCGCGCATGGCCGCTTCCGTCCCCGGATGCGCGAGCAGCGTGGCCTCCGCGCCGAGCGCCGCAGCCGAGCCCATGTGGTCCTCGTGCGGGTGCGTCACCACCAGGAGGTCGACGCCGTCGGCTCCGAGCGACGCGAGCGCGCGGCGCACCGCCTCGAGCGCCGGCGCATAACCTGTGTCGACGAGGAGCACCCCGTCGGGTCCGACCTGCGCCACGAGATTCGAGCCCGCACCGGCCAGCAGGTGCGCCGAGCCGCCGAGCGGCGTCACCTCGAGCTCCAGTTCCGCTGCGAGCCCGAGGACCTCCTCGAACGCCGGCAGACCCTCGAGGGCGTCGAAGGCGGGATCGAAGCGGGCGAAGGAGATCATCAGCGACTCGATCTCCTCGTCCCACGCGGTCCGAAGCCAGCGCACCGCATCGTCCGCCCGTCCCTGCATCGCGGCACCGCGCGCGGCGTGGTACTGGACGAAGGGCCGGTTGAGGTGCCCGACCGGCATCGCCTCGGCGGCCTTCGCCATCTCCGCGGCGTACGTGGCGCCGTCCTCGACGCGGCGCGCCTCCTCCGCGGTCTGGAAGTGCGCGCGCCACGCGTCCGGCCCGGAAGCTCCCGACTGCGCCGACGCCCCGGGGGGCACGAACGCAGCAAAGGCGAGGAGTCCCCCCACGAACACCATATCTCGTGCTCTCATCATCCGCTCCTACCGCTCCTCGTACGCCGGGGTTGCATCGTTCGGCGCAGCGTTGTTATCGTCTCGTCGTTCGGTGTCGGTTGCACCGGACTGGGCTCCGACCGGTGGCCACAGAAGGCCTCGGGCGGGGACTGCGGGACCCGATCCCGCTGGCGTAAGCGCCCTCAAGTCAACCCGAAACAGGAGGTGATCCTTGTCTAGTCCGAGTACTCTGTCCAGCCTGGCACGGGCAAGCGATCGCCGGAGCGGCTTCTAGAAGCCGAACCGTAGAGAAACGCTGTTCGCGCCGTACTCCCGGCCTTCGCGCTGGGCTGCGACAGTGAGACGCCACCGGTTTCAGCCGGTGGCGTCTTTTCTTTCGCCTGGCCCGACCTCCGTACGCACACGGAGCGGGAGTCTTTCGGCCGGCCTCAGCCGAACCACGCCGGCGCGTTGCCCGGCTTCCACTTGATGTTGCACCCCACGCTCGGCGTCTGCTCCGCGTCGGGCGCCCGACCCTCGAGCACCGAGTCCACGGCGGCGCGCAGATCCGCTCCGGTCACCGGCTCCCCACTCGACGGCCGGCTGGCGTCGAACTGACCGCGGTAGACCAGCCGGCGGTCGGCGTCGAAGACGAAGAAGTCCGGCGTGCATGCCGCCTGGAGCGCCTTGACCACCTCCTGGCTCTCGTCGAAGAGGTAGGGGAAGTCGTAGCCGCGCCGCTCGACCTCCTCGACCATCCGCTCCGGGGCGTCGTCCGGGTACTTCTCGACGTCGTTGGCGTTGATCCCCACGATCGCCACACCCCGCTCGCGGTAGTCGCGCGCGAAGTCGGCGAGCCCGTCGGCGACGTGCTTTACGAACGGACAGTGGTTCGACAGCACCATGACGACGAGCGCGGGCGCGTCGTCGAAGTCGGCGCGGGAGACCGTCCGGCCGGTAGCCGGCTCGGGCAGCGTGAAGTCCGGGGCGGGCGTGCCCAGGGGAAGCATGGTGGAAGCGACTTTGACCACGGGATCGTCCTCGTACGGTGGCGTCGTAACTCGCGACTCGGGCGGGTGTACCCCGCACCAGGCGTATCGTGTCCCTCGCCTGCGCGAACACCGCGCGAGGCTGAGC
>CALJLC010000342.1 GCA_937982605.1 uncultured Gemmatimonadales bacterium
GACCCAACGCGCCGTTCTGCACGGACGGCGGACGGATCATCTCCGGCATCATCTCCGGGGACTACAACTAGACCGAACGATCCGGGGGCCGGCCGACGTGCCGGCCCCCGGGCATCGGGCGACCGGTCGACGGTCCCCGGGCAGTCGCGCTGCGCGACCCCGCGGCTTCTTCAGCCGCCCCGGCGCTGTCTGGACGACCAGTGGATCGCCACGATGCGCCAGTCGTCGCCCGTCCGTCGGAGCACCATCAGCTCCGCCCCCTGCGAGTTCACCTCGCGCTCACCCATGCGGCCCTGCGCCACGTTGGTGGACCAGGCCCACGCGATGTCGCCGACGATCCGGACGGAGATCTCGCCCCGCTCCCGGGGGACCGCCGCGGCGAAGCGCATGTCGCCGGCCAGGTGCCCGCTGCGGTAGTGGGCCTTGTCCTCCACTCCGCCGCTCTCGAGGATCACGACGTCGTCCGCAAGCAAGGCCAGCGCGGAGGCCGAATCACCCGTGGCGAGCGCGGTGTGGTAGGCGTCGACGACGGCAACGACGGCGGCATCGGACTGCGCGGAGGCCGGGGCTACCGCGAACGCTCCGAGAACGGCAGACAGCGCGAGGGGCGTGAGCGGAATCGACGCAACCGGCCGGGGCCACGACTTCGCCCGGGCGCGGCCGCGAGGCCGACGTTCTGATGGGGCGTGCGATTTCATGCGTTCTCCTGGGAAGGGAAGAAATGGGTAGGAATCACGGCGAGTCCACCGCTCGGCTGGACCCGCGCAGAGCCAAGCGCCAGCCCGTGATCACCATGGCCAGGATGGTGAGCTGGAGCAGAGTCAGGAGCGCGGTGTCTGCCCAGGGGTTCCCGGTGAAACCGAAGGTGTGATACGCCAGGAACGGGCCGAAGGCACGCCAGATGGCCGGGCGGCGCTGCACCACCTCGCCGGTCGTCTGTGAGATGTGCACATCGGTCTCGTCGGGGTCGGTGAACCGGAATCGGTAGGTGGGGACTCGAGCGTTCCAGTCCATCCAGTACTCGGTCGACTCGACACCGTCGTCGGCGGCAACACCTTGCACGACCGCTGCCCCCGCGATGGCCGCCTGCTCCCGGGACAACCGATCGATGACCGCACCGGACGCCGCCTCCACGACGATCCCGTCACGGTGCAGCTCGGGATAGG
The DNA here is from genome assembly GCA_937982605.1 of uncultured Gemmatimonadales bacterium. Lineage (GTDB taxonomy): Bacteria > Gemmatimonadota > Gemmatimonadetes > Longimicrobiales > Gaopeijiaceae > UBA2589. The sequence goes on from CALJLC010000342.1 coordinate 1,167, forward strand.
CGATCCAGAAGCGCTGGTCCGCGATGGCTCGCCACTCGTACATCGGCCAGGGTCCGCCGTCCTGCGCTGATGCGGCGAGCTCGCGGACCCGTGACGGCGAGGGCAGAGGCTCGTCCGTCACGATGCCCCCGGTCCACGAAGTCTCGAACGACCCCTGTCCCCTGAAGCGCGGCTCGATCAGGCCGAGGTTGAACCACAGATAGGCACCGACCAGCATCTGGGTGGCCAGAAGAAAGCCCGCGATCGGCGCAACCCGTCCGTGCACTCGCCGCTCCACGCGGACGGCCGCGGTCCAACGGCGTCGTGCGTGGCGCCGGGTCCACCAGAGTGTGTAGCCGAGAGCCACCAGGGCCAGCGCCGTCCCGACCAGCGCGTAGAGGATCGCGGTGAAGACCCTGAGCGCGTCACCCCACTGCCAGACATGGACGCTCAGATAGGCTCGGTGAAACCACTCGGCGAGGGGGTCGGTGCGTCGCAGGATCCGACCCGAGGCACGAGAGAACACGAGGTCGGAGGGCTGCGCACCCGCCATGGTCGCCGCCACCGCCGGCACCCGATCGAGCGTGTAATACCGGTTGAACTCGTCCCCGTCGTGCACGTCGGACACGCGTGTGCCCTCGAGCTGCTCGTTCGCGATCGCCAGGAGCCGCTCGTCGGAGAGCGGATCCAGGCGTGAGCCGGTGCGGGCATCGTACACGCGCTCGAGCTCGAACGGACCCGGCTTCACGACGTACGCGGGCTCGCCGCCCAGGTGCTCGAGACGCAGCCAGTAGATCCGATCGAGTCCGTCGGCGCGGACCCGGTGCAATGCCTCGGTCGGCGTGATCAGCACCGTGTCCTCGAGGGGGACCGCCGTCGAACGGCTGTGCTGGAGCTCATACACGCCCTGCAGCCCGTTCGGCAGGGTCAGCGCGACCCCGTGAAGCACGAAGGACGACAGGATCCAGCCCACGATCGGGACCGTCGCGATCATGCCGAGGGTCCGGTGCGCGCGCGACAGTCGGAGGCGGCGGGTCGTCGACATCAGCGGGGTGTGCCCTCGGGACGGAGGAGGTCCGTTCGGACGGATCGAGAGGAAGAACGGACCGAGCAAGCGAGGAAGAGGGTAGCCAACGCCGACCGAATCAAGGTCCGGCGAATGAAGATGTCTTCACGGAGTGTTCATTCGCGGTTCATCCGTCGGCTGAATCTTCCACCGAGCCCTACCCTTCTGCCCATGGCCATGGAAACCACCCGAGAATATGACCGCCGCGATTTCCTGAGGATCGCGTCGACCGTCTCGGTCGGTGCCAGCCTCGGCGTGCGCCCGCGCTCGCTGTTTGCCTCCGTAGAGCCCTCGGACGCGGAAGCTCTCGACGTCGCCGAGGTCTTCCTGACGATCGATCGACGCGGCTTTCGCGTCGACGAGCGCTCGGCGAACGCTCCGATGATCGGCGGTTCGATCCCAGGCCCGGTCCTCCGCCTGCGCGAGGGCCAGGACGCGATCATCCACGTCACGAACAACCTCGACGAGGTGAGCTCGATCCACTGGCACGGGCTCCTGCTCCCGTTCGATCAGGACGGGGTGCCGGGCTTCAGCTTCGACGGCATCCAGCCCGGCGAGACCTTCACCTACCGCTTCCCCGTCCGACAGGCCGGCTCGTACTGGTACCACAGCCACTCAGGCACGCAGGAGCAGGAGGGGATGTACGCGCCGATCGTCATCGAGCCGGCGGGAGAGGACCCCGTAGCGTACGACCGGGACTACTCGATCGTTCTGTCGGACTGGACGGACGAGAATCCGATGACGGTGCTGCGCAACCTCAAGGGCAACGGCGCCTACTACAACTATTGGAAACGCACGCTCCCGGAGTTCGTCGGCGGACTCTTCGGGGACGCGGGCCAAACGATCCGCGACCGCACGATGTGGGGCCAGATGCGGATGGACCCGACCGACATCGCGGACGTCACCGGCGCAACCTACAGCTATCTCTTGAACGGGAAGTCCGCGGAATCCAACTGGACGGGCCTCTTCCACCCAGGGGAGCGAGTCCGGCTGCGTTTCGTCAACGCCGCGGCGATGTCCTTCTTCGACGTGAAGATCCCCGGGCTAATGATGACCGTGGTCCAGGCCGACGGTCAGGACGTCGAGCCGGTGCGCGTCGACGAGCTCAGGATCGGCGTCGCCGAGACGTATGACGTCGTCGTGGAGCCAGAGGCGGGCAACGCCTACACGATCTTCGCCCAATCGATGGATCGCTCCGGATTCGCGCGCGGCACGCTCGCCGAGCGGGAGGGGGTGGAAGGCGAGATCCCGCCGATGGATCCACGCCCGGTGCGCAGTATGTCGGACATGCCGGGGATGGAGGACCACTCCGGTCACGACATGGCCGGAATGGAGATGGGCGCCGCGTCCGCTGCCGAGATGTCCGAGATGGACCACGCGGCCATGGGTCACGGGACCCAAACCGCGGGCCTCCGCCGACTCCGCTACGAGGACCTACAGGCGCTGGAGCCCAACCGTGACACGCGGGAGCCGACGCGGGACGTCGTGATCCGCCTGACCGGCGACATGGAGCGGTACTTCTGGACGCTCAACGACAAGAAGCTCTCGGACTCCGAGCCGATCCGTCTCACGGTGGGTGAGCGCGTCCGTCTACTCATGACGAACGAGACGATGATGGAGCACCCCATGCACCTCCACGGGGTCTTCATGGAGCTCCAGAACGGTGCCCACCCGGCGTTCGCGCCGCGCAAGCACACCATCATCGTGCCTCCGAACCAGACCGTGGAGGCGCACCTCACGTACGAGGATCCCGGCCCGTGGGCGTTCCACTGTCACCTGCTCTTCCACATGATGACCGGGATGTTCGCGCGCGTCGAGGTAGCGCCCGCTCCGACGGCGGAGCACCAGTGAGCCGCGGCCTCGCTGTCGCGGCCGTCCTCGCGGCCGGCGCACTGACGGTCGGTCCGGCGCTCCTGCTCGCGCAGGAGATGGACAACCACGTCTTCCACTGGACGCAGTTCGAGCTCGACGCCGCGCGATTCGACGAGTCGTCGTTCGGCCGTTGGGACGGCGCGGGCTGGATCGGTACCGACTTCGACCGCCTGTGGTGGAGCACCCAGGGTGAGGCGACGGATGCTGCCGTGGGCAGCGCAGAGGCGATGGCGCTCTACGGCCACTATTTTCGACGGTTCTGGGACGTCGTCGTCGGCTATCGTCAGGACATCGAGCCGATCCCTCAAGGCTACCTAGCCTTCGGCGTCGCTGGTCTCGCACCCTACTGGTTCGAGGTCGGCGCCTACGGCTTCGTGAGCCAGGAGGGAAAGCCGTCCCTCAGGCTCGAGGCCGAAACCGATCTGCTCCTCACCCAGCGGCTCATTCTGAGCCTAGGCGGAGAGGCCGACTGGCTCCTCACCGACGACACCCGGCTCGGCCTCGACGCGGGCGTCTCGGACCTCGAGCTGGGCTTCAGGACGCGCTTCGAGGTCCGGCGCAAGTTCGCCCCCTACCTCGACCTGCTCTGGGTCCGCGAGAAAGAGGCCGTGCCCGGCGCCGGCCCCGTGGTCGAGTCCGGGCTCCAGATCGGGGCCGGACTCCGCCTCATCTACTGACCCCGCCGCAGCGCATGGCTCGGCACGTCCACCTCCCTGGTAACCGAACGGAGATCGAACACATGAAGACCCTTCGTGTCACGGCGCTCGGCGCCGCACTGCTCCTGACCCTGACCGCCGCGGCTCCAACGGCCGTGGTCCCACACTTCGGGCTGAGCAAGTCCTCGCCAGAGGCCGGCGCGACCGTCGAGTCGCCCGCCGAGGTCCGCCTCTGGTTCACGCAGGAGCCGCAGGAGGGCACCGTGCAGATCCGGATCCTGGAGGCCGAGGAGGCGGGCGTGCACGTCATGGACGCGGCTCAGGACACCGAGGATCCCACCGTGTTCTCGATCATGCTCCACGGCACGCTGCCCGCGGCGACGTACACCGTCTCGTGGCGCGGGATGGGAGAAGACGGCCATGTGGTGCGGGACACCTTCCAGTTCACGGTTGCGGCGCCGTAGCGCGCTGACCGGACGGGAGCACCACAGAGGCCTCCGGGCGAGCACATGAGCGCCTTTCTCGACGCCGTGACCGGCTGGACGCTGTTCGGTGGGCTCGTCGCCACCACAGGCGCTGTGACAACGCGCTGGCTCGTCCTTCCCAGGTCTCACCCCGGAGCCGTTCCGCCTGCGCAGACGGACGATGTCGCTCGGATCGGAGCCGTCGGCGCGCTCGCGCTCGTCGTCGGTCTGGGACTCTTTTTCCTGCGCCAACTCGTCGAGTTCCGTGACCCCTTCTCGCCCTGGAGCGACGAAGCGTCACTTCTGCTGGGGACCGCCTGGGGGCGGACATGGGTCTGGGCGTCGGTCGGTGCGCTCGTCCTCCTCTGCATGTTCGCTATCGCGCGCCGGCACCCGGCAGGATGGTGGGGCGCGCTCCTTCTCGTGGCCGCGGTCGATGCGTTCCCCGCCCTGACCGGTCACGCCGCGGCTGCTGAGCGCTGGTCGGTGCTCTTCGTTGCGGCAGACACACTGCACGTGTTGGCCGCCGGTGCATGGATCGGCGGGCTGGCAACCGTACTCTGGTTGGAACGGTCGCACCGCCGTTCTCAGGCCGGCATGAGCCTCCTTCCGCAGCTCGTACCTGCGTTCTCTCCGGTCGCGGTGGCCGCGGTGGCGACTCTGGTCGCGACCGGAGCGCTGGCGAGCTGGGAGTTGCTCCCCTCCCCCGGCGCTTTCCTGACGTCGACGTGGGGGCGGCTGCTGCTCTTGAAACTCGTCGTCCTCGCTGGCGTGCTCGCACTAGGCGCCCGCAACTTCCGGGTGCTCACGCCGCGGCTGGGATCCAGCGAGGGCAACACCGCGATGCGCAGATCCGCTGCCCTCGAGCTCGCCGTCGCTCAAGTCGTGCTGATCGTGACGGCACTCCTGGTGCGGACCTCGCCGATGTAGCCACACAATCCAGAAGTCTCCCCCTTGTCGGAGTCCGATGATGAAGATCTCCCCACGAACGTTCTCCCTCGTGCTCACGATCGCGGCGCTGGGAGGCATCCTGGTCGGGGCAACCTGGCCGAGCGACTCTCCGTTCCACGAGCGCAAGGAGGTCGCCGGCCTGGCCGTGGTCTTCGGCGCCGAGCCGGAACCGGCGCTGACCGATGAGATCCAGATGCTGGTATGGCGCGTCAGCACCCTCTCGGATCGAGTCGCCTACGACCAGATGACCGACGCCGAAGTCACGGTCTCCTTCGGCGGTGAAACGTTCGGACCCTTCGAGGTCCGGCCGGTCCGGGGCACACCCGGACAGTATCAGACCCGACATATCTTCACCGAGGTGGGCGAGTACGGCTCCGTGCTCAGCTTCCGCAAGGGAGAGGAGTCCGAGACCCACTCCGTCGACTTCGCCTTCCGGATCGGCGACCGTGCCGACATGGAGATCCCTCGGCGCAGGGGTGGTCGATGAGGCGGCCAGCTCCGACGAGGCGTGGGCTTCTGGCCCGCGCCTCGCTCCTCTCCATGGCCCTCGCGCTCGTGGTCGCCGCACCGCTCGCGTCGCACGACTTCTGGCTGATCCCCGACGCGTTCCGCATCGCCTCCGGAGATCGGCTGGAGGTCAGCGGTCAAACGAGCAGCTCCTTTCCGACCACGCTCAGCGCGGTGACGGTCGACCGCGTCGCCGAGGCACGGCTGGTGACCGCGACCGGATCGGAGCCTACCGAGGACCTCTCCACAAGGGGGAACTCCTTGCGACTCGCGCATCGGCCCTCGACGCCGGGCCAGGCACTCGTGGCCGTGAGGATTCACCCCCGATCGATTCCCGAGTCGCCGGAGAGCTTCCGGAACTACCTCACGCTCGAAGGTGCCCCCGAGGCGCTGGAGCGGTACGAGCGGGAGGGACTCATGCCTACGGACAGCATCGTGCGTCGGTACGCGAAGTACGCCAAGACGCTGGTGCATGTCGGCTCCGGGGGTAGCACCGCCTACGACCGGCACCTGGGCCATCCGCTCGAGTTCGTCCCCCTGGACGACCCCGAGGCGGTGGGCGCCGGAGGCATCCTTCGCTTCAGGCTGCTCCTGCTCGGGGAGCCCATCGCGGGAGCACGAGGCCACGCCAGCGCGGCCGCTCACCGCGACGCGGAGCACGAGTCGGGGCACGCGACGTGGGAGACCGACCGCAGTGGGGAGATCAGCGTCGAGGTGACGACGCCCGGCATCTGGAATGTCCGGGCGCTCTACATCCTGCCGGCGCCCGCTGGGTCGGGAGCGGACTGGGACGTCCATTGGGCCACGTTCGTGTGGGAGGTCGCCGGCGACGGCTAGCGCGCTCGAAGGTTGAAAGAATGAAGCGTGCTTCATCCTCGCTTCATGATCGTTTCATCGGGCTCCCCGGATCTTCTGTCGTCACGGGACGAACGCCACTGCCCAGCGCTCGCCTCCGTAAGCGACCCCCTAATCTGGATCGCATCCGATGAGAATCTTCCGGGCAGTGGCCACCGCGGGACTCGTCGTCCTGACGCTGATGCCTGCCTCAGTCCAGGCTCAGAACCGAAGCATATTCGTCGTCGGTGGATACGGGACGACGACGTTCGAGGCCAACGCCAGCAACGTCTACCGAAACGACTTCGGCGCCTCGGTGTCCCCCGTCATCCTCTACACCATGGGTCGGGACGTGGTGTTCGAGACCGAGCTCGAATTCGGGATGAACGGAGCCAACACGACGACGACGCTCGAGTACGCCCAGATCGATTACCTGGGCTTCGAGCGGGTCCAGCTGATCGCGGGGAAGTTCCTCGTGCCATTCGGTGTGTTCGGTGAACGGATCCACCCGTCGTGGATCAACAAGCTCCCGACCGGACCGGTGGTCTACGGCCACGCGCATGCTGGCGTGGCGGAGACCGGCCTCCTCCCCGTCCTGTCCGACGCGGGCGTCATGATGAGGTGGGCGCAGCCCTTCAGTGGGAAGCTGCGGCTCGACTTCTCCGCATACGTGACCCAGGGGCCTCAACTGGGCGGCGAAGACGACCACGACGAGGAGGAGGGGGCGGGTTTGGAGGACCCGATGCCCTTCTCGGCCCTCGAGGATGGGCCGGCCCCGGCCGTCGCGTTCGGCACGGGATTCGGGGACAACAACAACACGAAGATGGTCGGCGCCAGACTCGGGCTCCTCTCCGGTGGCTCCGCCGGCATCTACGTGTCCGGCTTCACCGGAAAGTACGACGAGGAGGACGACCTCTCCTTCACCGCGGGCGGGCTGTCCGTCGAGTGGCGAGTCGCCGGCCTCGAGCTCCGTGGGGAGGGCGTTCTGACCCGCCAGAAGTTCATGGACGAGGTCGAGGCGACGACGGAGACGCTCAACCGCAGCGGCTTCTACCTCCAGGGCTCGAAGCGGCTCGATCGATTCGAGCCCGTGGTCCGCTGGGGCATGCTCGCCGACGGCACCGTCGACGGGACGACCACGATCGAGGGGCACAACGAGGTCGCGCTGGGACTCAACTTCTGGATGCGCCCGACGATCCCGCTGAAAATCGCGTACGAATTCCACGAAGGCCTGGACGACCGGATGTACGTCCAGTGGGCCTACGGCTTCTGAGGTGTCGACCATGAGACAGGCTATTCCCCTGATGCTCGCGGCCACGCTGGTCGCGGTGGCCCCGGACTCACTCTTCGCGCAGGCACCGGATCCGGTCCTGCTGGGCGAGGGCGCAACGGTCTACGGTGACTTCTGTGCCAGCTGCCACAACGCGCGGGCCAGCTCCGAGCGAACCGATCTCGAATGGGTGGCGATCGTGCTGCACATGCGCGCCCGTGCGAACCTGACGAAGCGCGAGGCAGCGGCCGTGTTGACCTTCCTGCAGGCCACGAACCTCCCGGAGGGCTCGGCCTCCGCCGCCGGACGGCTCGACCGCGATGAGGTCGACCCGACGCGGACGGTGATTCCGGCTGAGCTCCGGTCCATCTTGTCGGAAAACGCCATCAACGGGGCTGCCGGCAGCCCCTCCCCGGCACCGACGAAGCTCGGGGATGGCCGATGACGACCTGGCGCCCCCTCACGACCGTCCTCGCCCTCTGCGGGCTCGTCACCGCCCAGTCGGCAATCGGCATCGAAGCTCAGGAGAGCGTCGCCGACGAGCGTACGATCAGCGAGGGGAAAGCGCTCTATGCCTCGGTCGGTCTCTGCTTCGCCTGCCACGGTCCGACGGGCCAGGGCGTGCCCGGGGCCGGACCGAACCTGTCCGACGGCGACTGGCTGCACTCCGATGGCTCCCTCGACGGTATCTTCACCCGCATCCTCACCGGGGTGTCGCCGAGCGAAAGCAAGTCGGGCGTCATCATGCCGCCGAAGGGCGGAAGTGCCATTACCGAGGAGCAGGCCCGATCCATCGCGGCCTACGTCTGGTCGTTGCAGCGAAGAACGTTCTGAGGTCAGGGCCGACGCGACTGCGTCCAACGATCACGAGGGAGCTCCTCGGATCGACGTCTCCTCGCCAGCCCGGGGCTGGCATCCACCGCCTCACGGAGTCCGGAACCGGTACTCCGCGGTCACCTCGAAGTGATCGTCGGCGCGGAACCAGGACAAGGGGTCGGACTCGGCGCTTCCGTCGTACAGGCGCACCGCTGTCTCCAGCCGCAGGCGCTCTCCTAGCCGCGTTCCGGCCTCCGCGACGGCGTAGTGCCCGTCCGAACCGAGGTCGGCCAGGAATCCGGCGACGATCTCACTCCCCCCCCGATCGTTCAGGACGACGCGCGCACCGGCGAAGACATCGTCGTCGAACCAAGTGAGGGTTCGATCGTCCCGACCGTCGTGACTGTATTCGCCGAGCAACGCCACGTCCATGCGGCCGCCTCCGACTCCGAAGAGGATCCGCTCGAACCCTCCGGTGAACGCCGCATACGTGGAGCCCTGGCCACCTCGGACGATCCCCTCGGCCTTCCAGAGCCAGGCCTCCGCGGTCCACTGCACCTCGAGCCCGGCCTGACGGATGAGATCATAGCGCGGGACCAGGACCGGAGCTTCGGGCGGGCCCGCGAGGAAGTATTGGGGCTCGCGGCCGGTCCCGACGAAGGCACTGACGGCCCACTCGAACGGCCCGGCGTAAGCGGACCAGCGCGCCGCGACATCGGGATGCCAGCGCCCCCACCGACTCTCGTAGGTGGCGGCTTCGTGGTCCACCGGAAAGGGCACCCCCGGTCGGCCCCCGGGCCCCGGGTATCGCTGCGCCCGAGCCCCGGTCAGGAGGAACAGGTCGACGAATCCGCGCGATCCGAGATCTACCGATCCCCGGATCATCCATTGCCCCAGCTTTTCGTCCCCGTCGATCCGGGCTCGCCAGTCGATCTGATTCACGACGTCGACCACGTGCCTCGACTCCGTGACACCCCAGAAGACCGTGCTCATCCCGGCGAGGAGCGCGATGCCGTTCCAGCTGCCCTGGACCTGCGCCTCGCGCACGTCGAGGTAGCGCCGGCTGGGATCCGAGGCATCCCACCGCGCCACTGCCGCGACGCTCCAGGCGGATGACCCGACCCATCCCTGCAACTCGGGCCGGGCGACAAGCGAGATCGCCCCGCGGCGGGGCTGGTTCGCCGAGAGCGGATCATCGACGAACGCCCGTGCTTCGGCACCCAGCACGGCGCTCACCGTCCAGGCCGGCGGGGCGTCGGGCAATGGCAATGCCTGTGCCGACGCCGGACCCGCGATCCCCGTCCAGGCCAGGACCATGGAGCACAGGCCCGGGAGCGCCCCCCTGAGCGCCGACGGTGCCCGGAAGCGACTACCGGGGGCGACCCAGCGCCGCACGGCTGAACTCGGCCTCCGTAAGACCCGTCGCGATCCGGTATTCGGACCACAGAAGCTCGGTGGCGCGGTCCGACCGGAGATCACGCATGACCGCCCGACGAGGCCTCCACCTGCCGTCCACGTCCAGCTCGTGCTCGGAGAGCACGAGCATGCGGGTCGCTCTGCCTCGCTCGTCCCAGGAGTCGACACGAAGCACCTTGTACGCGGTCGTGTCGACCCACATCTCCTGTCGGGAGTACCCGCTCCCCTCATAGCGGGGCCTCCTCTCCACCACGAAGACGGACTCGTCCTCGTGCGTATCGGCGCGCACGAATCGGTAGGTGAACTGCTCCACGCGCATCGGCACGAGGTCCTCGTAGCTGAACTCACTCCCCATGAACGCTGCGGAACGCCCGCTCTCGGCGATCCGTTTCGTCCTGCGAAGGGCCGGTAGATAGAGCCACTGTTCGTTGTCCCGCTCGGCGTACGCGTGCGTCAGAAGGGCCGTACCCCTCAGGTCCGGCGGACTCTGGAAGTACACGATGGTCCGCTCCTCCGTCGGCGAGATCTCGAGCGCCGCGTACTCCAGCTCACGGGTCGCCACCGTGACGCCGCCCTCGCGCAGGACCATCTCGACCCGAGCCTGGAGGTCCCCGAAACCGCGCACGCGCTCGTCCGCCTCTCGGGCGATGGCCGGCCCGCGATCCTCGGGGGCATCCTGAGCTGCGAGGCGAACGGTCGGCGAGGCCGTCCACCACACGACGAGCCAGAGAACACGACCCGACACGCTGCGCACGGCGATCACGATACCCCCTCGTTCCTGTGGCGGTCTCCCCCGTCCTGCACGTAGGCTCCCGGCTCGCGCAGGAAACGCTCACGACAGCGCTCCGAACAGAAGAGGTAGTCTCGCCCCGCGTGTGTGAGGCGAATCCCGGCTGTCCACTCGTCGACCTGCATGCCGCAGACCGGATCACGCACCCAGACGTGCGGATCGGCGCGCCGGTCGCGAACGCGGCCGTCCTCCAACCACAGGACGCGGTCCGCAACGTCTTCGATTCGCGGATCATGCGTGACGATGACCACGGCGCATCCCTCGTCCCGCGCGATGTCGTGGAGCCTCATGGTGACTTCCGCGCCACGCTGGCTGTCGAGGTTGCCGGTCGGCTCGTCGGCAAGCACGAGGGGGACCCGGTTGATCAGCGCCCGGGCGATCGCGACACGCTGCTTCTCCCCTCCGGATAGGGTCGCCGGACGGGCGGTACGCCGGTCGAGCAGCTCGAGACGGCCGAGCAACTCCTCCGCACGTGACCTCGCGGCGCCGATCCCACCGTCGTTCAGCTGCGCGGGCAACAACACGTTCTCCTCGACCGTCAGCGCGTCCAGGAGGTTGAATCCCTGGAAGACGAATCCGACGTTGCGCGCTCTCAGGCGGGCCAGGCGGGCCTCGGGCATGCCGGTTACGTCCTGCCCTGCGATCTCCACAGTCCCCGACGTGGGGCGCAACAGAGCGCCCATGAGCGAGAGCAGGGTCGTCTTGCCGGACCCGGAAGGCCCCATGATGACCACGATCTCTCCGGATGCCACGGTCAGTGAGACCCCGTCGACCGCCCGAATAGCGCGTCGTCCTTCACCGAACGTGCGAACGAGGTCGCGAGTGCGCACAACGCCGCTCGCATCGGTCACGGTGGCCTCCGTCATGTGCGAAAGACCGTAGCAGGCTCGACGGAAGCGACACGCCGCGCCAGGAGGAGAGATGCCACGATGGCCACCAGCGCGCCGACCCCGGCGACTTCGAGCACGGCGCCGGGGGTCAGGCGCACCGCGACCACGGTGGCGAGGCCCCGGGTGAGGCTCGCGAGGATAGCGGTGCCAGCCAGCGCGAGCCCGAACGCAGAGGCGGCAACGAGCGAAGACTGGACCACGACAGCCAGGTAGACATGGCCGCGCTGGAAGCCCATGGCCTTGAGCACGGCGAGCTCGGTGCCGAGGCGGGCGGTGTGGACGTACATCGTGAAGCCGACGAGTAACGTGGCCAGCGCGGCGCAGATCCCCGTCATGAGCGCGATGATCTGCGTGCCCATCTGACGGGCGAGCGCGGTATCGCTCTCCACGAGCTCCTCGGTCGTCATGGCCTCGACGGCGTCCACCTCGGCCTCGATCCGGCGGGCCAGCTCCCCGGGCGCCGTGCCTTCGTTCGCCTGAACGAGGAGGTAGCTGTCATACCCTTCCAGCCACAGCAAGTCGGCGAGATCCTCCCTGTGGACGAAGACGACCGGATTGGTCGCCGAGAACGTCTCCTCGGAGAGCCCGACGACGAGGAGGTCCCGATCGCCGACCTTGACGGAACCTCCGAGCCCGACCCCCGACACGCGCGCGAGCACCCCTGGAACGACGACTTCGCCGGGTTGCACCTGGCCGCGCCCCTCTGCCATGGCCCACGGAGCTCCCAACCGCTGCCCTGGCTCGATCCCCACGATGTAGCAGAACCATCGCTGGCCCGAAAAGGTGACCATCGAGTTGAGGTAGAGCACTGCCGCCGCCGCGCGGACGCCCTCCACCGATTCAACCTCTCGTCGCTTGGCGCGACCCACGAACGAAGACGCCATGTGCACGTTCGAAACGCCCGCCTGCATGACCCAGACGTCGGCACCGGCCCGCTCCAGGTACGTCGCCAGCTGGCGGGTCTCACCCTCCCACACGGCTCGGAACATGAACACGAGCGTGAAGGCGGCGGCCACCGCCAGGCTCGACGCGAGCATCCGAAGCCGCGCCTGGAGGAGACTCACAACCGCCCAGCGGACGATCATCGGCGGAAGACCTCCGTCGGTTCGAGGCCCCGGACGATCGCGAGCGGCCCCACGGAGCCGGCCGTGGAGAACGCCAACAGGCCCGCAACCGCGAGAGTGACGCTGACCGGCCGCAAGGGCTCGATCAGGTAGAGCGGCGCGAAACGCCCCACCAGCTCTGCGCCCACGCGGGCCAGAGCAACGCCCGCCGGGGCGGCGACGAGGACCACCATCAGGGCCTCGGCCAGGACACCTCCGACGATCATCCGGGCCGGGAACCCGATGGCCTTCAGCACGCCGATATCGCGACGACGCCCCTCCGCCGCAGTGAACATGAAGAGCCCGACCACGGTCAGACCGACGACCCATGCGATGCCGATCAGGAGGTCCAGAACCGCGCCCAGCATCGTCCGTCCAAGGCGCTCGTCGTTGTCCGCGATCTGCTCGGGCCCGTAGACATCCACCGCAGGCACTCCGGCCTCGATGGCCTCCCGCACGCCGGACGACTCGGTACCCTCGTCGAGCCGAATCAGCAGGTAGCCGAGAAGCGGAAACGCGCTGAGATCGTCCGCCAGGTCCGCTTCGAAGTAGAACTCGATCAGCGTGTCGTAGTTGGTGAACGCCAATGGTGTCCACAACGCGGCCGTCGCCTCGACCACGCCGACGATCAGGAACGAGTATCCGGCGATCTCCAGCTGCTCACCGACGGAGAGCCCATGGATGCGGGCCAGCGATCGATCGATCAGGATCTCGCCCTCCCCCTCAAGGACCCGGCCTTCCTCGACCGCGCGCGGGACCCCGGTCGTGTCGGCGATCAGCAGCAGCAACGGCGTCCTCCTTCCGTCGCGTTCGTGGATCAGAGGGAGAGTCGTCATCGGCTCGGCCGCGAGCACACCTGCAACGGCCTCGACCTCTCCCCGCGCGAGCTGCGGAAGGACGGAGCGGGCACCCACGATGTTGGAGACTCCCGGTTGCACCGCGATGAGGTCGGCTCCCCGGTCCAGAGCCACGCTGCGAAGCTGGGTCGCGAGCCCGGCCTTCACCCCCTGGAGCAAGAGCATGACGGCCAGCACGGCGGCGATGCCCGCGACCGAGAGCACCGACCGGCTGGCGTCGAGTCGCAGCCATCCCAGCGCGAGCCGAGACACGCGAACGCCTCGCCATCGGGAGATGACAGCATGGTCACGATCGACTCCTGGCCTCCGATGGAACCCTGCACGTGTAACTTCGACCGCCGACCATGAAGCGGGCGTGACATCACGGTGAACCCGACTTCATGGTTCGGCCGCGCGGACCGTATCATGAGCGTTGCTTCATCTCTCGTTCACCCTGATTTCACGACGCGGCCCTTCGATTTCGGTGTCGCCGCCGAGGCGGCAGCGTCGCACGTGGGGTGATGGCCCACCTCATCGGACGGAGGGACCATGGCACGGATGAAGGACGTGAAGGCGATCGTGAGGACGGAGTGTGTGGCCGGGCTGCTCGAGGCGTTGAAGGAGTCCGGGGTGTCACGCTTCTACCTGTCCAAGGTCCACGCGATCGGACGCGGGGTGGATCCGGACGACTACAAGCTCTCGCTGGACGAAGGAAGCGCATACACGGAGAAGACCGCGGTCGAGTTCGTCTGTGCCGCGAGTCGGGCTCAAGAGCTCATCGAGGTCATCCGAACGTGGGCCGGCACCGGCCGCCGCGGGGACGGCATCGTCATCGTCTCGGACGTGTCCGACGTCGTCAACGTGCGCACGGGCGACCACAACCGGATCGCTTTGCTCTGAGGAGAGGCAATGACGACGATCGCGCAAATCGGTGTCCCGATGTCGGAGCACGGCGGCGGGCTCTTCATGGGGATGCACTGGCTCTGGTGGGTCGCCTGGCTCGTCACGTTCCTCGGTATCGCCTGGGCGGCGGCCCGCCTGTACCGTGATCGGAGCGAATCGCAGCGTCGGCGGGCGTCGGAGGACGCCGCCGAGCAAGTGCTACGCCGCAAGTTCGCCGAAGGAGAGATCGACGAAGACGAGCTCGCTCGGCGACTCCGCGTTCTCAGGGAGACTCAGGGCGGCTCGTGACGATGACGTTCCGCCACCCCCACCACCCGTACCAGAGGAGAGACCCATGGCTGTGAAAGACCCCGTGTGTGGCATGGAGATCGAGCCGGAGGACGCAGTCGCCCGGGTGGAGTACGAAGGACGCGACTACTACTTCTGCAGCGAGTCCTGTGAGGAGGAGTTCAAGGAGAATCCCGAAGACTACGCGGAGTCGGAGGGACCCTAGGTTGTCGGCGGCTCACGGTGCCGCGCTGATCGTCTTCTCCCTCGGGCTCTGCGCCGGACTCGCCGTCTGCGCGCCGGGGCGGGGCACGGCGACCGCGCCCGAGCGGACCCCCTATCTGGGCGGCTACGCACCCGAAACGCACGCCTGGAGCCGATTCCACGTTCGGTACTACGGGATGGCGCTGCTCTTCCTCGCGTTCGACATGGAGATGGTCTTCATGTACCCGTGGGCGGTCGTGTTCGCCGAGGAAGGCATGATTGCATTCGTGGAGATGCTCATGTTCATCGTGATCCTCCTCCTCGGCATCCTGTACGCCTGGCGGGAGCGGGCCCTGGCTTGGGCCTGACTGCTTTCGCGAGGCTGGCGGCGAAGGCACCGGCGCCGGTCTTCGTGGCTCGAGGTGCGAACGCCAGGTCCCTGGCGTTCGAGCTCAGCGGCACGGGCGACGTGGTCCTCACGCAGACGCCGCGCCACGCGTGCGTGCTGCTGGCCACCGGTGCATTCCCGGACTCGATGGTGCCCGCGCTGCGCCAGATCCACGACCAGATGAGCCACCCCCGGGGTGTGGTGCTCGCCGGCGCGCACTTCCGCGGTCACGGGCCTCGAGGGGTGTTCTCCGATCCCGTCGTGGTCACCCCGGAGGGCGACGTGCACGACGCTGTCGTGGTCCTGCACCGCGACCTGATCCTCGGTCGCCGTCCTTCGGCGCCTCCTCTCCTCCCCGATCGGGATCCGACACCCTGGCGCGGCGTGGGCCCGTACGGTCAAGGAGGAAAAGGCATGACGGGCGGCACCCCGTACGGGCGTCCCCTCGCCGGACTCGCGGACGATCGTGACGGCCTGAAGCTCGACGCCCTGGAGCTCCGCCTGGGCCCGTTCCTTCCGATGTTCCCCCCCGGCCTGACCCTCACGATCAAGCTTCAGGGCGACGTCGTGCAGCAGGCGAGGGTGGGCGACAATCCTTTTCGGACGGACGAGCGGGTGAGCGTCGGCGCACGGTCGAGCGTGTTCGTCCGTGCGCTCTCGGGCCCCGTCACGATTCGCGAGCTCGAGCACGCCCGCGCAGCCCATCACCTGGAGCGGGTCGGAGAGGCCCTCCGCGCGGCGGGCCTGGGAGCGCTCGGCGAGCGGGCGGACCGGCTCGCAGCCAACATAGAGCGCGTCGAGGCTGCCGCCGTACGACGCCTCCACCGGCTGCTCCGGCGCTCGCGAACGCTCGCGTGGGCCACGAGTGGAGTGGGCCGGCTCGAGCCCGACCGGGTCGCCGGCCGCGGTCTGGGGCTCGTGGCCCGTGCATGCGGCCTGCCCGAAGACCTTCGCACGCAGGACGGTGCGTACAACGAGCTGGGATTCAGCCCCCTCGTCGAAGGGGGCGGAGACGCCTGTGCCCGCTGGCGGCTCCGGCTCGCCGAGGTCGCCCAGTCGCTGCTTCTGGCGAGCGCGGCCGGCACGCGAACGACCGGCGGCACGGGGAGCGTCGAGTCCCCCTGGGGGAGCATCTCGAGCGACCACGCTCCCGTCGGCTCGCTCCTCGAACTGCTCCCCGGAATGCTCGAGGGGTCCGATTGGGGTGACGTGATCACGACGATCGTCAGCCTCGACCTCGATCTGGAGGAGGCCGCCCGGACATGACGACGCCCCTTCCGCTGTGGCTGGCCCCCGCGGTCGTGGCCTCGGTGCTCGCTCCGGCGGTCTACCTCACCTGGGTCCTGGACCGATGGGTCGGGGCCCGCGTGGCGGGGCGGAGGACGAGCCTCGGACAGACCCTGGCGAGCCCGCTCGCCGAGGCCGCACAGCTCATGCTCCAATCGAGCCCACGCGCGGAGCGACCGGATCGGGTCACCTGGCTGCTCGCCCCGGCATCGCTCTCCGGGTTGGCGGTCGTGGCCGTCGCGACCGTGCCGCTCGGACCGATGCTCCACATCGCCGATGCACCGGGCGGCATCGTGCTCTTCGGCGCGGCCATCGCCCTCGTCATGGTCGCCGTGTTCCTGCACGGCTGGAGCGCGAACTCGTTGTTCCCCCTCATGGGCGGCTATCGGTTCATCGCGCTCGCGCTCTCGTTCGAGATGCCTCTCGCGCTCGTGCTCATCGCCGCGGCGCTCCCCGCCGAGTCGCTCCGGTTCAGCGACATCGTCCAGTCCCAGGTCGATGTCTGGAACGTCGTTCGTCAGCCGCTCGGCCTCCCGTTGTACCTGATCGCTACGCTCGGCGCCTCGTTCTGGGGTCCACTGGCCTTTCCGGACGCCCCCGACCTGGCCGGCGGAACGACCGCGGAGTCGTCGGGCGCGGCGCTGCTGGTGTGGACCGCGGCGCGCTACGCGCTCCTGGTCGCCCTGTGCGCCGTGGGCGCAGCCGTCTTCCTCGGAGGCTGGCTCGGCCCGGGTCTTCCCGGCCCGATCTGGCTCGCGTTCAAGACCGCGGGGCTGGTGGCGACGGTGGTGGTCATCGGTCATCACGTCGCAAGGGTGCGACTCGAGGACTTCGTCGTCGTCGCGTGGACCGTCCTCATCCCGCTCGCGCTCGTCGACGTCTTCCTGTCCGGCCTCCTCGTCCTGTGACGGAACCGCTGGACGCCCTCTTCTGGCTGTCCTCGACGGTCGCGGTGTTCTCCGCGTGGCGGGTCTTCCGGGCGGACTCCATGGTGCGGGCGGCGTACTGGCTCATGGGGTCCTTCGTGGGCGTGGCCGGGATTCTCGTCCTGGTGGGTGCGGAGTTCCTCGGACTCGTCCTGATTCTGATGATGGCAGGCGAGATGACGATCATGGCCGTGTTCATGGTCATGTTCATGATGAATCCGGCGGGCTTGAACCCGATGAACATGGTCCATCAGCACAGGACGTCCCTGTTGGCGGGGGTATTGTCCTTCGTGGGCCTGGGGGCCATCGCGCTGCTGGCGTCGTTCCCCCAGGCGCCGCCACCGGACCCGGCGGCCGCGACCAGCGATCTCGGCCACGAGCTCCTGGGGGGCTCGATGCTCGTGTTCCAGACAGCCGGTGTCGCCCTGCTGTCCACGATGATCGGATCCATCGCGCTCGCGGCGCAGCGCGGACGATACGGATCAGCCGCCGAAGGCTCGGAGGAGCCCGGCGCACCCATCGACGAGGAAGACGCGTGACCTTGCCCGCGCTCCTCGTCGTGTCGGCCGCGCTGTTCGGAATCGGCGTGTACGGCGCCCTGAGCCAGCAGTCGTTCGTGATGATCATGATGGGGCTCGAGCTCATGATCAACGGAGCGATCCTGGCGGCGGGAGCGTTCTGGGCGTTCAGCTCGGGGGGAGAGCCGAAAGGTCAGATGCTCGTGGTCGTCTTCATGACCGTGATGGCGGTCGAGGCGGCGATCGGCTTCGCGCTGGTGATCAACATCTATCGTGTGCGAAAGGCCGATATCACGGAGAAGCTCAAGAAGCTGAAGACATGACCGTCCTGCTCCCCCTTCTCCTGCCGGCGCTCGCCGCCGTCGTGGCGCTGAGTCTGCGGGGACGCCCGACCGCGGCTCTGCGGGCTGCGACCCTGCTCCTCGGGCTGACCGTGCTCGGTGCGCTCGCGGCCGCCGCGGCCGGGGGGGGCGTCTCCTGGACCTGGGGCTCCGGTCTTGAGCTGCACCTGCGGGCCGAGGGGTTCGCGCGGGTGATGGCCGTGCTCGTGCCGCTCATCGCGGCCCCGGTGATGGCATACATCGACTCCGGCGAGGGTCCGGCCGACGCCGGCCGCACCCGTCTCGTCGTGTCGATCTGCGGTTTCGTGGCCGCCATGGAGCTGCTGGTTCTGGCGGGCGACCTGCTCACGCTCCTCATCGGCTGGGAGCTCGTGGGCGCCCTGTCGTGGGCCTTGATCGGATTCGAGTGGCGAGAGGAGGAGCGCCCGCGCTCCGCCGCCATCGCGTTCCTGACGACCCGCTTCGGTGACCTGGGACTCTACCTCGCCGCCGCGGCAGCACTCGCCGGGGCGGGATCGCTGGAATTCGAAGCGCTGTCGACGCTGGACGGCATCTACCTCCACGTCGTCCTCGCGGGCATCCTGGTCGCCGCCGCCGCGAAGTCGGCGCAGCTCCCCTTCTCCCCGTGGCTGTACGCGGCCATGGCGGGTCCGACACCCGTGTCCGCCCTCCTGCATTCGGCCACCCTCGTGGCCGCCGCCGCATTCCTGCTGATCCGTCTGGTGGCGCTGGGTGCCGACGTCGGTTGGTTCGGACCCACGGTCGCGGGTCTCGGCGCGACCACGCTGGTGGCCGGAGGTCTGGCCGCCTGCGTACAGACGGACGCCAAGCGCGTGCTCGCGGCCTCCACGTGCTCGCAGTACGGCCTCATGTTCCTCGCGGTGGGGCTCGGCGCCACCGCGGCCGCCGGCGCACATCTGGTGGCCCACGCCTTCTTCAAGTCCCTGCTCTTTCTCGGAGCCGGCGTGGCGATCCACGCCGCCGGAACCCGGGAGCTGGCGGGGATGCGCCTCGGCGCAGCGCTTCCGACCACGGCGGTGCAGTTCGCGATCGGCGCGCTCTCACTGGCGGCGGTCCCCCTGACCGGCGGGGGCGTGACGAAGGAGCTCATCGTCGCGAGCGCGCTCGAGACCTCTCCACCCTTGGGGTGGATGATCCTCGCCTCGGGGCTGGTCACCGGGGCCTACGCGTTCCGGCTCACCGTGCTCGCCTTCGGGCCCGGCTCACGCCGCGACGTGCGACGGCCCGGACCGGGCGAGCTCGTCAGCCTCGGCCTGCTGGCCTTTCTCTCACTCGCTATGGCGGCCCTCCAGCTCCCCGTCGCACACGGCGTCCGGCTCCGGCTCCTGGGGTCGGCTCCGGAGGCGGCGGCGTGGGAGCTCGTCGTGAGCCTCCTGGTTCTGCTCGTCGCCGCGGGGTCCATCGCCGCGCTCCAGCGCCGAGGCGCGCTCGTGAGCCTGGCGCTGCCGAGTCGGACACAGCGCGTCGTCGGCGAGTGGTTCGGGCTCGGATCGCTCGCTCGCCTGGCGTTGGTCCGCCCCGTCCTCACGGTGGGGAGGCGACTCGCTCTGATCGATGACAGGGTGGTCGACGCCGGCGTGCGTGCCGCCGCCGCCGCCGGCCGGGCGCTGTCGAAGATCCTGGGCGGCTTCGGGGAGCGGGCCGCCGACGGGCTCGTCGCGGGAGCGACCGCCCTGACCACGGGGCTGGCGTTTTCGTCGAAGAAGGCCGGCGACCACGTCGTGGACGGCGTCGTGGAGGGCATCGCCGAGACGACCTGGGCTGGGGGCTCGCGTTCCCGTCGACTCCAGTCGGGCATGACACACCACTACTACGTGATCGCCGGCGTCGGCCTCCTGGCCATGCTCGGCGTCTCGGTTCTCTGGAGGTAGGCCGGGTGCTCACACTCGCGATCTTCGCACCGCTCGCCGGGGCCATGGTGCTCTTCCTGATTCCGGAGCGCCGTCCGATGCTGATTCGCGGCGTCGCTCTCGGGATCTCGCTCGTCCCGATTGTGTTTCAGGTTGCCACCTCGACGGAGTTCGACGCGACGGGTGGATTCGAGCTGGTGGAGTCCGCCGCGTGGATCCCGACGCTGGGCGTGGCCTACATCGTGGGCGTCGACGGTATCTCGCTGCCGCTGGCCGCGATGACCGCGCTCGTGTTCGTCGCCTCGATCGCCTATCCCGTGGACCTGCGAGGGAGACCGAGAGAGTACTACGCGCTCTTCCTGTTTCTCGAGTGTGCATCCCTGGGGGTCTTTCTCGCGCTCGACCTGTTCCTCTTCTACGTCTTCTGGGACGTGAGCCTGGTCGGCATGTACTTCCTGATCGGGGGCTGGGGGCACGGCGACTCGGCGAGACGGGCCGGGCTCAAGTTCTTCCTGTACACCCTGGCCGGCTCTCTCGCGATGCTTCTCGCGATCCTCGGCCTCTACCTGTCGATGGAGCCCAACACCTTCGACATGGCGGCGATCATCGACGCCCAGCCTCTCGGCGCGACGGGAATCCTCCCGGTCCTCGTGTTCACGGGCTTCGCCCTGGCCTTCGTGGTGAAAGCTCCGCTCGTGCCGTTCCATACGTGGCTTCCTCCGGCTCACGTCGAAGCGCCGGCTCCGGCGTCCGCCATCCTCGCCGGGGTGCTGCTCAAGATGGGGACGTACGGCTTCGTGCGGATCCTCCTCCAGATGCTTCCCGAGGCCTTCCAGAGATTCGCCCTGCCCCTGGCCGTTCTCGCGCTGGTCAGCATCCTCTACGGCGCCCTGGTCTCGCTGGCCCAAGGGCACATGAAGCGCCGGATCGCCTACACGAGCGTCAATCACATGGGGTACACGGTGCTGGGCGTCGCGGCGGCCGCCGCCGCGCTCTCGGGGGTGGAGCGCGCACGGGCGCTCGCGCTGACCGGTGCGGTCGTGGAGATGGTGGCGCACGGGCTGATCACCGGCGCGCTGTTCCTCGTCAGCGGCTCGGTCTGGCGCAGGGCCGAAACCTACGAGATCGAGGACTTCGGGGGCCTCGCCGGGCGTGCCCCGTTCCTCATGTTCCTGACCGCGATCGCCGCCTTCGCGAGCCTCGGGCTGCCCGGCCTGGCAGGGTTCGTAGCCGAGTTCCAGATCTTCGTGGGCACGTTCGGCGTGTTCCCCTGGATCGCGGGGCTGGGGCTGCTCGGGATCCTGATCACCGCCGCGCTCTTCCTCCAGATGCTGCAGAGGATGTTCCTCGGGGCCCGGCCGCAACGCTGGGACCAGTGGGAGCCCCTGTCGCGGACCGAGGCCTGGGCGCTGTCGACCCTCCTCGCGTTCGTGGTGCTGATCGGCGTCGCGCCTTCGTGGCTCCTCGAGGTCATCCACGCCACGAGCACCGCAATCGTCGGCCCCTGACTTCGTGAACGGCATGCGTCTCGGGGACATCGCCCCCGAACTGGTCCTGCTGGGGGGAGGGGTCGTCGTGCTGCTGTATGCGCTGGCGGCCCCCAGGAGGCTGCAAGCGGGTGCGTCGGTCCTGGCGACGGTAGTCCTGGCAGCCGCGGCCGTGCGCACCACGACCATGCTCGACGTCGAGGAGACTCTCACCTTCGCCGACACCTACGCCGTGGATGGTCCGGCCCTCTGGGCCAAGCTGATCATCCTCGGTACGGCGCTCCTGACGGTGGCGCTGTCCACGCGCTGGTTCGCCTCCGACCCCCGCCGCGGGGAGCTCTACGCAATCCTCGTCTTCTCGACCCTCGGAGCGGTCCTTCTCGCGGGGGCGACGGACCTCATGCAGCTCATTCTGGCGGTGCTGCTGGCGTCCGTCACCGCCTACGTGCTGGCGGCCTACCACCGGCGCTCCAAGATGGCCGGCGAAGCAGCGCTCAAGTACTACCTCCTGGGCGCCCTCACGAACGGAGGCATGCTCTACGGTACCGCATTGCTCTTCGGCCTGGCCGGCACGACGACCCTGGTCGGGCTCGCGCAGAACGTCGAGCCCGCCACGGGTTGGGTGGCGGCGACGGCGTTCGCGCTCGTCGCGCTCGGGCTCTCGTTCAAGGTCGGCTCCTTTCCCGCGCACCCATGGGTTCCCGACGTCGCCGAGGGTGCTCCCGCCCCGATGGCCGCCTTCCTCACCGTGGTGGGCAAGGTCGGGGCCCTGGTGGCGCTGGCACGCCTCGCTTCGGTCCTGCCGGCGGATACGGTCGGCTGGCGTCCGCTCCTCGCGCTGCTGGCAGCGGTGTCGATGACGCTCGGAAACCTCGCGGCGCTCACGCAGGAGGATGTCCGGCGGCTCCTGGGGTGGTCCTCGGTGTCACAGGCCGGGTACGCGCTCATGGCGCTCGTCGCGCTGCAACGGAGCGAGCTTGCGGTCCCGGCCCTGCTCTACTTCCTGCTCGCGTACGCGTTGGCGAACCTGGCCGCGTTCGGCGTCGTGGTCCGGCTCCGGGGACTGACGACCCGGTCCGACTACCGCGGGCTGGCCCGCCGGCGCCCGCTCCTGGCGGGAGCGCTGGCCCTGTCCTTCCTCTCGTTCATCGGCATCCCCCCACTCGCCGGCTTCGCCGGGAAGCTCGCCCTCTTCGCGGCCACGATCGAGGCCGGATACACCTGGCTGGCCGTGCTGGCGGCAGCGAACACGGTCGTGTCCGTCGGCTACTACGCCCGCGTCCTCGCCCCCATGTACTTCGACGAGGCCTCCGGGGACTTCCCGGCATGGGACGCTGTGGCCGGCTGGGCGACCGCGATCGCCGTGATCGGCTTCGTGGTCGCGGGCCTCGGAGCCGAGGCGGTTCTCGACGCCCTCGTCGGGCTGCCCCTTCTGCCGAGATGACGAACCGCGCAGCCCTCCGGAAGCCCTTCCCCGACGAGACAGGTCCTCAGCGCTTCATGAACTCCATAACGAGCTTGCCCAGGCTCGCATAGGGCCGCGCGAACCGCTTGTCGAAGCTCTTCTTCAGCGCGTCGGCGTCGGGGCTGACGTCGGCTTCGTAGAGATCCTCCGCGTACCGCTGGTTGATCTTCCCCCACGCCGCGGCCATCTCTCGACGCCCCTCGGGTCCCGTCTGCTTGTCGACACCGTGGAAGTGCAGGAGCAGCGCGGTGTTGATGGAGACCCAGAGCGAGGTGATTCGGGCGCCCAGGAAATGCTCGCTCTTCGAGCAGAGCACCGACGGGATCAGCAGCTTCGGGAAGAGGAAGTGAAGATCGTTCAACGCACCGAGGATGAAGGCCATGTTCCACGTCAGGTAGAGCGACTTCCACTCTGCGGTCAGTTCGACGACCGGGACGTAGTTGTCGTCCGCCGCGAGCGAGGCGTAGAAATCTCTCGTCGGCCCCTCGGGCTCCATGTGCCGCGGCTGAAACGACTCGGGACGGCAATGCGCCAGGACGTGCTCGGCGAGGACGTGGGCTGCCATGGCATTCGGCGGGAAGCCGTTCTTGTACTCGGTGATCCCCGCCTCGTAGATGTTGACCCGCAGCCAGTCGTTGCAGACGCAACGACCCTTCCCGCACAGAGGCAGGAGCAGCTTGCGCTCGAGGAGGGAAATCCTGCCGGCCTCGTACAGCTCGCCGACGGACTGCTCGTCGACGGGAGCACCGTGCAGGAATCGGCCGGCGCGGAAATAGACCATCGCCATGTCGAGCGAGATGGCCTTGGCCGTGCCGAAGAAGTTCAGCGAGCTCGGCAGCATCCTGAGGAAGCTCTCGAACACGTGCTCGTGGTCGATGCCGATCTTCTTCTGCTCGGCCCGTACATGCTCGACGTAGTCGTCGAAGAACACCGGGCTGTTGCACATGGCCGCCGTGATCGCCTCGAGGACGTAGGCCACGTGTGCGGCCTTGTCGACCTCACGCGAAGCGCGTAGCCACTCTTTGCTCAGCGCCTCCTCCAGAAACTCGACGACCGCCGGCGCGTTCTCGACGAGGCCCCACCGGACCTGAGCGAGCATCGCCCCGAGGTCGGCCGGGTGCGCGACGACACGGTCAAGAAACTCGCGCATCGGCGGATAGGACGTCTCGAGGTCTTCCACCCTCATCTCCCCGAGGACCTCGCGGACCATCGAGGGGCTCGTGCTCATGTCGTACGACAGGCCCAGCGTAGCCATGGCCTCGTCGACGATCCGGACGCGGTCGATGCTCTGGTTCTTCATGGTAGCTTGCGCAGGTTGGTCGGCCCGCTGTCGATCCGTCGGATCGACAGGCCGAGCTCCGGTGTGATGGACAGGAGGCTTCCCGGGGGCACCGCCCGCCATCGGGCGTCGTCGTCGAGAGGCTCTGAGGCCACGACCACGGCGCTCGGGGTCGAGCCCTCGTCCTCCAGACGGCAGAGGCCCTCTCCGCACGTGTAGAGCCTGCCGGTGTTCACGTAGAGCGTGTTCGTCGGGGCCGTCCCGGTCGAGTACCGAGTTACGACCGCGCGCTCCCCATCGCTCACGGCGAGGTTCAGGAAGGAGGGCTCTTCGATGCCCGCCTCGCGCCCGAGCGCCTCGAGCCTGGCGATGGTGCCTTCGACGGCGGTCGAGAGGCGCTCCGTCGCATCGCCTCCGCGCGGCGTAGCCTCGAGCGTGTCGAGGAGGAGCGCGAAGATGTGCTCCGAGTCGGTCGTCCCCCCGATGGCGTGGAACGCCCGCGGCGACAGCGCGCCCAGGAGTCGCTGTCGAAGCTCACGGAATCCTCCCCAGTGCCCGTTGTGCATCAAGGTCAGGTGCCCGTGCGCGAACGGGTGGCAGTTGAGGCGCGAGACGGCCAGCCCCTCCGTCGCCGCACGTACGTGCGCGAGCAGGCACCGCGCCTCCGTGACCCGTGCCATCTCCCTCAGATTCTGGTCGCTCCAGGCCGGGGTCGTCGACTTGAACAGCGCAGGCGTCTCGCGGCGGTCGGCGGGGTACCACGCCAGACCGAAGCCGTCGCCGTTGAGGGGCTCGGAGCGCAGGTGGCTGTGGAAGCTCTGATGGATGATCGAGTTGACCGGGTCGGTCACCAGCCTGCTGATCCGCACCTCGGTCCCCAGATAGAGCGCAAAGCGACACATGGGATCCGAGCTCCGTCAGCCGAGTGCCACGAGCGCGCCGGTCGACGGGACCTCGACGTCCCAGCCGAACGCGTCCTCGAGCCGTCCGCGGAACGCTTCCGCCGCGTGGTCCTCACCGTGCGTGACGAAGACCCTGCACGGAGAGACCTCGCTCTGCGCGAGCCAGTCCAGAAGCTCCGCGTAGTCTCCGTGGGCCGAGAGCCCCTCAAGTCGCTCGACCCGCGCGCGCACGGGGAGCCACTCATCGTGGATCTCGACCTCGCCGGCCCCATGGACCAGCTCGTGCCCCCTGGTACCCGGCGCCTGGAAGCCCGCGAAGAGGACCGTGTTCCTGTGGTCGGGCAGGAGGTGCTTGAGGTGGTGGACCACCCGCCCACCCGTGGCCATCCCGCTCGCCGCGAGGATGATCTTCGGTCCCGGGCGTCGACTGATCGTCTTGGATTCCTCAGGCGTTCGCGTGTACTGCGCCACGCCGCACGCAGCCTCGCACTGGGAGGGCGAAAGGCGGTGGTCGTCCGGATGGTCGCAGAAGATCTTGGTGGCGTTGATCGCCATGGGACTGTCCAGGAAGACCGGCAGGTCGGGCACGCGCCGGGCGTCTGTGAGCTCCGCGAGCACGTGCATGATGTGCTGGGCCCGGCCGATGGCGAACGCCGGGATCAACAGCGCGCCCCCGCGGGCGGCGGTCTCTACGACGACCCGCTCGAGGGCGTCGAAGACGGACTCGACCGCATGCCTGCGGTCGCCGTACGTCGACTCGACGATCAGGTAGTCAGCCTCCGCCAGAGGCTCGGGCGGCCGCATCACCGGATCGTCGGGACGACCCACGTCACCGCTGAAGGCGATCGTGAGCTCCTCGGCCCGCAGTGTGAAGCTCGCCGCCCCCAGGATGTGGCCGGCCCGGGAGAACCGACCGTCGATCCCGAGGGCGAGGGCAAACGTCTCGTGGAAGGCGCGCGGCTGGAGGAGGCTCAACGCCGCGTGCACGTCGGCGACGGTGTACAGCGGATACGGACCTTCCGGCCCGGTCGGCTCTCGGTGCCGGCGCGCATCCTCCTCCTGAATGCGTGCGCTGTCGGGTAGAAGCACGCCCAGCAAGTCTCGGGTCCCTGCCGTGCAGAAGACCGGACCCTCGAAGCCCAGCGCGCATAGCCTCGGCAGGAGGCCGGTGTGGTCCATGTGCGCGTGCGTCAGCACCACCGCATCGAGCGCGCGCGGATCGAAGCCCAGATCGCCACGGTTCCTCCGGCGGAGCTCCGCGGGTCCCTGGAAGAGGCCGCAGTCCACCAGCACGGAGCCGGCGTCCGACCGCACCAGGTACCGGGAGCCGGTGACCGTTCGGGCCGCCCCGAGGAACGAGATCGACAGAGACACGGGTACGTCGCTCCGGGTGAGAACGTGGCGTCGGAGAACTGCATCCGAACCAGTGTGATGGTATGCACCGGGACGTGAACGGGTCGTGAAAGGCCGATGAAGAACGGCTCATCCGACCCGCTCCGAGTCATGATCGCTTCTTCACCACGAGTTCACGACGGCTTCATCAGAAACCCCGGATTCTGAAGTCTCGAACCCCGAATATCCACGCCGGCCGTCGCAGTCCTTGGCCGGCCACCGAAGCTTAGAGCACGGAGGGAAGAGTGAGTCAGCTCGCCATCAGGGTCGCAGTGAACGGCTACGGCGCCATCGGCAAGCGCGTCGCGGACGCGGTCCTGGCTCAGGAGGACATGACGCTCGTCGGGGTCGCGGACGTGGCTTCGGACTGGCGCCCCGGCGTCGCCGTTGACAAGGGTATCGACCTCTTCCTCGCCGGCGACGGAAGGCGCGCGAGCCACTCGCCCGACACGTTCTTCAGCGCGGGCACGTTGAGAGACCTGCTCGCCGAGGTCGACGTCGTGGTCGATTGCACGCCCAAGGGGGTGGGCGCGCGCAACGCCGACCTGTACGGGGAGGCGGGCGTGAAGTTCGTCGTCCAGGGAGGGGAGTCGCACGAGGTGACCGGGCACTCGTTCGTCGCGGACGCCAACTACGCCTCCGCGATCGGGCGAGACTCGACCCGCGTCGTTTCGTGCAATACCACGTCGATCGTCCGCACGCTCACCGCCCTGAAGCGGGCGGGGCTGCTGGGCCGGGCTCGAGGCACGCTACTTCGAAGGGCGACGGATCCGTGGGAGAGTCACCTGGGCGGAATCATGAACACCGTGGTGCCCGAGCCCGCCATTCCGAGCCACCAGGGGCCCGACGCCCGCACGGTGGATCCGGACCTCGACCTGGTCACCGTGGCTGCCAAGGTGCCCGAGACCCTGGCACACGTGCACTTCTGGTCGGTCGATCTGCCCCGTGCCGCGGATCGGGAGAACGCCCTGGCCGCGTTCGGCGCGTCGTCGCGGATCGCGAGCGTTCGCATCGATGCCGGGCTCGGCGCCGTCAACGCGGTCAAGGAGATGGCGCTCGATCAGGGAAGGAGTCGCGGGGACATCCACGAGGTCGTTCTCTGGGAAGACCTCGTCACCGTCGTGGGTCGTGAGCTTCACTACGCCTACATGGTGGATAACCAGGCGATCGTGGTCCCGGAGACGATCGACGCGATACGGGCGCTGACGTCTCGCGAGCCCGCAGCCGAGGCGTCGATCGACCGGACCAATCAGGCGCTCGGTATCATCGGCGGCCCGTGGAGCCCCAGGGCGTAGGCCATGCACGTCGGAATGTGGGGGCTGGCGGCCATCGTGATCGTCGCGGTGTCCTGGGTCATGTACCGCTACCTGGCTCCCTCGACCTGGAAGGAGTGGGCCCAGGCAGGAGCACTGCAGGCGTTCATCATCGCGTTCTACGCCGAGATGTACGGGTTCCCGCTGACGATCTACTTCCTGACGCGGTTCTTCGGGCTCGACCTCGTCTGGTCGGAAGGGGGGAACCTCTGGACCCAGCTCTTCGGAACGCCCGTCGCGCACCTCGTTGCGATGTTCCTCGGGTATGCCGTCGTCTTCTCGGGCGCCTCACTCGTCGCGGAAGGCTGGCGCGCCGTGCACCAGGCCCGGCGTGACGGGCGGCTCGTGACCGACGGCGTCTACGCGGTGGTGCGACATCCGCAATACACGGGGCTCTTCATGATCGTGATCGGGGAGGGGTTGATCCACTGGCCGACGATCGTCTCGGTCGTTGCCGCGCCCGTGATCTTCGGCGCATACACGCACCTGGCGAAACGGGAGGAGAGACAGATGATCGCCCAGTACGGCGACGACTACCGACGCTACGCCCGACACGTGCCGATGTTCGTTCCGAGGTTCGGCGCGACGACGGCGAGGGAGGCCTGAATGACGCCGGACGCCGTAACCCTCTTCAGCGGGGTCGTCCTCCTGCTCGGAATCGTCGTCGCGGCGTGGCTTCTCAAGCGACCGCGGAGCTCCGGCCATCGGTCGAACCGGAGCGATCCGCCGAAACGCGAGTGATCGTCGGGCCTACTCTTCGTCCCGCCAGTCGAGATGAGCGAGCAGCCGGTGATACCGGGCCTCGCGGGTCCCGCCGCCCTCCGGAAGAGGAAGGAACGACGGCGGTACACATCCGAAGTTGAGTTGCTCCAGGTAGCCATCTACGGCAGCGACCAGGAGACGGCCGGCTGGCCCGCCCACCGGAGCAGACGGTAGCGGCCTGTCGGCCTCGCCCACGAGCCAGCCGACCTGCACGAGGAGTGATCGGTCCTCCTCCGAGGCTCGGAAGTAGTGAAGCAGCGGGTATCGTCTGTGCGCATCGGTGATCCGCACCAGAGCGCCTGCCCACGACTCCGCCCGGCGCTGGCCCAATCCCGCCGTCACCGCCCTACCCGACTCCAGGACCTCCCGCGTGGCCAGGAGCCGCCTCAGGGCCGAGATCTCCAGCGCCAGTACGGCCGTCGATCCCGCCTCGCGGGTGACGGTGAGCGCGTAGGTGGTCGACACGGCGAAGAGGGAGAAGCCGAGGACCGCTTCCACGACGGTAAGCAGCCGCATGGGGCCCGACGTCGCCAGGATGTCTCCCACGCCCAGTGTGGTAGCGACGTAACCGCTGTAGTAGATCGCATCGAGCCACCGCGGCGCCGCCGCCGGGGTGAGCGTCCGGAAGAAGTCCAGGTGGGGCAGGTACAGCAGCGCGAACGCGACGATGAGCCAGCCCGACCAGAAGAGGACGGTCCACAGGACGCCCACAGGACCCGCGAGCGAGAGGACCTGCGACCCCATCCCACGCCCGAACACGCGTGCGAGCGATCGGAACGCGGACCAGAGCGCTCGGTTCTGGAGGCGATGAAGCGATCCGCCGTGGCGGCCGAACGGCGAGAAGAGCGTGAACGTGACGTCGACCAAGAGCCCGAAAAGAAGCAGGACGGCGATCATCGAGAGGGCGACGGTCATGCCGTGGACTTCGCTCAACCTCGGACGAATCGGTAGGCGAGCGCCGCGGCCCCACCGATGAGGAAGATCGATCCCACGGTGGCGAGACGCTCCGGCGCACCTGCCAGGAGCACGGCTCCCGCGAGCGCCAGGAATCCGGCGGCGACGGTCTGACGGATGCTGCGCTCGGACCGCGTCCGGCGTGCCGCTTCCACTGGGTCCGGGGTAACCGTGACGCGGCCCAGCGCCCCCTCGCCCCACCGGTGAAGAATACGGCGCGCCTCCCGGGGCGCGTCCGTGGCGAGCCTCTCCATGGCGCGGAGGGTCGGGGCCATGTCCGACCCCAGGCGGTCGACCGACAGACGCTCCGAAAGAGAATCGGCGAACGCGGGCCGGAACATCTCCACGAAGCTCACCCCCGGATCGAGCTTGGCGAGCACGCCCTCGAGCGTCACGAACGCCCGGCACAGCAGCAGAAAGACCCCCGGGTTCCGGATCCGGTATCGGCCGCCCAAGCGCCCGAGCGACTCAAGGGCCCGACCCACCGAGACTTCGGAAAGCGGTTGGCTGCGAACCTCGCGGACGAGTTCGGACACGCCCTCTTCCACCGCCCGGCGATCCACGTCGCGGGGGACGAGGCCGAGGTCGAAGTAGCTCTCCGTGGCGGCTCGCGGATCTCCCGAGACCGTGGACTCCACCAGGTCGACCAGCGCCTCGCGCATGGACCTCGGAAGCTCGCCGACCATCCCGAAGTCGTGGAGGCACAGAGCGCCGTCAGGCAGGACGAAGATGTTTCCGGGGTGGGGATCCGCGTGGAAGAAGCCGTCCCGGAACACCTGACGGACGAACAGACCGCCGAGCCGCCGAGCCAGCGCCTTCGCCGCCTCCGGGTGCCGCTGCGCGTAAGCCTCCAGCCGCTCGCCGTTCGATCGCTCCATCGTCAGCACGCGGGTCGTGGTGAATTCGTCCACGACGGCGGGAATCCACACACGCCGGTCGCCTTCGAGGCGTTCGCGCAAACGACCGACGTTCCGGGCTTCCTCCAGCAAGTACACCGCGGCCTCCAGTGTGCGCTGGAAATCCCTGACCAGGCTCGGTAGGTCGTACGGGCGCAGCCGTGGTATCGCGAGGTCGAGGAACGCCGCCAGGTGGGACAGCACGAGCACGTCCTCGGCCACCTGCACGTCCAGATCCGGTCGTTGCACCTTGACGACCACCGGTCGCCCCGACCGTAGTGACGCGACATGCACCTGCGCGACGCTCGCCGACGCCAGGGGCTCCTCCCGGAATGACGCGAAGAGCCGGTCGGGATCGTCGCCGAGCTCCTGACGGATCACGCGCTGCACCGTCTCCGTCGGAAGGGTCGCCACCCGATCCTGAAGGCTCGCGAGCGCGGTCACGTAGCGCTCGGGCAGGAGGTCGCTCCGCGTCGAGAGCACCTGCCCGAACTTCACATACACGACGCCGAGCTCCTCGAGCGCCGCCACGACGCGCTCCGGCTCGGGCCATTCGGTGCGACCCACGAGCACCCCCCCGAAGCCGTGACGTCGCAGCACGTCGAGCACGAGCGCCGCTCGCGGCATAGATCGCAGCAGAGCGGACGGCCCGACGGACTGCGTGGCGTCTCGCGAGCTCACCGTGGGCTCAACCTTCGGTCATTCGGCGCCCCACCGGGCATGAAAGGCGTTGTACAGCGGGGTGAAGACGAGCCCCGCGTACGCTCCGTACAGGAACGACTCCACGAGGCCGATCACGAAGCCTCGAGCGGTGAGCCACTGAAAGCCCGGGAGCACCTGCTCGAGGAACACGCTCATGTGCAGCGACTCCGGAACGACCAATCCGTATGCCAGGCATACCAGATACGTCACCGTCGAAAAGGACGCCAGCGACCAGGTGAGGACCCTAATGTCCAGCATGATCGCCTCCGTTCGAATCACGGCGTCGGCCGCGAGGAGCTCCTCCGCCATGGCCCCCATGGCCGTGCCCGTGGCCGAGATGCATCAGGGCGAAAAGCACCAGCACGACGATCCAGAAACCGTTCTCTTGCAGCCATTCCATGGTGAGGATCCCTCATCGGGTGACGGGTCGGAGGTTGGCGAAAAGGCCATGAAGGGCGGGTGAACCCTCGATGAAGCCGGCTTCAGACTCGCCGTGGGCGTCGTGGGCCGGCGGGTCGGCCGCGAACGTCTCCCGAAGCCCGCGGATGAGCTCCGTCTTTTCCGGCTCGGTAAGCGCCGCGTTCCGGTGAAGGACCACGTATCGAGACAGGGGCATCTCGCCGGACTCCACCATGTCGATCACCTCATCGAGCCCCTCGTTTGGGCCATCCCACTCCGAAAAGTTCAGGTGCTCCCGCCCCTCGTCGACGTCCTTTGCGATGAGCCAGGACGCGGGGGCGATGCTCGAATACCAGGGCCACACGGTCTCATTCGAGTGGCAGTCGTAGCACGCCCTCCTGGCGAGCTCGCCCGTGCGAGGTGCATCCCACGCGATCTCACGGACGACCGCGGGGTTGCGCCGATCGGCCGGGATCAGCTGGATCCCGAGACCGACCAGGAGCCCTCCCGTGAGCGCCACCACCGCGGCTTTCCTCTTTCCAGTCACGGGCGCACCTCCAGGCGAAGGGGAGCAGGATTCGGGACCGAGCCGTGTATGCGACCCGACCCATCCTCTGAAGTCTGGCGGAAGCCACTTGAAGCGGCGGTGAATTGGTGGTGACGATCGCTTCACGAAGAGCCGGAGCGCCGAGCTCGGCGGAGATTCGACAACAAGCCCGGCGGAACCAGACTCGAAGCGCGGCTATCTTCCCGCGATGACGTCGACCGATCAACGAGATGCGGCCGCACTGCTCTCCCGCTGCTGCATCGGGCAGGCCGGCAACGGCCGTCCCTGCGGCCATGAGAACGGGTCCCGAGCGAGTGTCGTGTTTCGCGATCCGGGGGCCCTGCCCCGCGACGGCGTACTCGCAGTCGAGCTACAGGAGGAGCTCGCGCGGATCGCCGGTGTGCCCGTACGGCGCGGCCATGAGGTCCGTGTGCTCGTGGACGGTGCCGAGAGCTTCGGTGCCATGCTGGAACTGGTACGCACGGCCACTTCGGAGATCATCTTCGAGAACTTCATCTTCCGGTCGGACTCCGTGGGCCGGGCGTTTGCGCACGAGCTGCGCGCCCGCGACGCCGAGGGGCTCGACGTTCGCGTGCTCCACGACCCTGCGGGTGCGGTGATGGCCCGTCGGCTGCCCATCGATCTCGCCTTTCGTGGGTCGACCGTCGACGTGCGGTGGTTCAATCTCGGCCCGCCTTCGGGGCGTGTCCGTGGGCTCGGACGAGATCATCGGAAGCTGGTCGTCGCCGATCGGACCCGGATCGTGGCCGGGGGGATCTGCCTCGCGGATCCGTGGGTCGGAAACTGCGTTCGGCACTGCACATGGCGGGACTCCGCCCTCCTCGTCTCCGGCCCGGCGGCCGCGGACGCGGCCTCGACGTTCGAACGTGTCTGGAGTCGGAGCCGGCGGCTGCTGCCCAACGCACCCCGCACGCATCCGCTCGTGCGGCCCCTCGTCCCGTCTCCTCGGCTCGAGGCCGGTGCGGTCCCCGTCCGGATCGTCGCGGACCTGGGCGCGGCCCGCACGACCGAGCGACTTCTGGAGCGCGTGTTTCGAGCGGCTAGACAGGAGATCCTGATCACCAATCCCTACTTCATCCCGACGGACCGGATCCTCACGGCCCTCGTGGGCGCTGCCCGGCGAGGCATCGAGGTCCACGTGCTCGTGCCCGGGAGGAACAACCACCCGCTCGCGGGACTGTCCGTCGAAGAGCGCGTCGGCGCGCTGCTCGACGCCGGCGTCCGGGTCTATCGATGGGGTGGCCCCATGATCCACGCAAAGTCGGTCGTGGTGGATGGCCATTGGACCCTCGTCGGATCGAGCAACCTCGACCACCTGAGTCTGACCCGAAATGCCGAGCTGAACGTGGAGGTGCATGGCACCGCCGTGGGCAACGCCATGGCGGAGCTCTTCCGGGACGATTGCCGCCAGAGCACGCTCGTGACACGCGCTCAGTGGCACGCGAGGCCACGGCTCCGCAAGCTCGCCACACGCGCTGCCCTCCACTTGCGCAGGTGGCAGTGACGAGGGCCGGCGCTGGCTAGGGCGTCGGCACGCGCTCATCGCGATGCGAGGATCCTGCCCCTTCCGCGCTCGCGTGGTCGATCATGGCGCGGTCCGAGGGCACAGGACCAAGCACGCTTCGATCGCCCGTCAGCCTCGTGTAGAGCCTGACGCCGGTCGCCGTGGTCCCGAAGAAGCCGGGGAAGCCGCTCGACGCATTGCACCACCAAAGATTCTCACAGGGCGTCTCGGGCCTCAGCCGACCGAGGTTGACGTTCGCGGGGGTGAGGGACGAGCCGTACGCATTGCCGCGGGGGGCACGAACGTAGTCCTCGTTCGTGGTCGGCGAGCCCACCACCTTCACCGCGATGTGCTTGCGGAGGCCCGGCACATAGTGCCGCTCGACGAGGTCGATGATCGCGTTGCCCACCCGATGCTTCTCTCTCCGATAGGCCCGGCGGTCCGCGTCCTTCAGCCCTCGCAGTCGGCCGAAGTCCGCGTTCGTCGCGATCTCCATGATCTGCCCCCCCGGGGGGGTCGTTCCGCGGTGCGGCGTCTGAAGGGACGCGGTCGAGACGAACGCCCACGGATCGCTGAAGTCCCCGTGCTCCTGTCTGCGCCAGGCGCGGTCCATGCTCCAGTCGGACAGGTGCCAGGTGTTGTGCCGGCCGAAGCCGTACTCCCGCAGATCGATCCCTCTGAGCCCCAGATAGACGACGATGCCCGAAGGGGAGTACGGGTAGGACAGCGACTTCCGCCAACGCCGCGGCACCTGCCGCCAACTGATCAGCTCTCTGGCCGCCCACTGCGGATCCGCGTTGCAGATGTAGCGCTCGGCCCGGAAGACCTTCGTTCCGGCCCGCACGGCGACGACCCGTCTTCCTTCGACTTCGATGCCCGACACCTCGGTCTCGAAGTAGGCGTGACACCCGTCGTGGGCGGTGATGAATCGGATCAGCGTATCCACGTAGTGCCCGAAGTGCCGTGTCGGATAGTAGGCGCCTCGATTGTATCCGCCCATCAGACCGGCGTAGGCCATCAATGAGAGGGTGGCCGGCGGCTCGCCGAAGTCACCCGCGTTTGCGCTCAGGATCGCGCGCGCCTCACGGCTCAGACCGAACTCGTCGAACGCCTCGGCGAGCGTCCGGTTCCGATACCGAAGCAGCGTCCGGAAACGCCACCCGTGAGCCAACGCGCCCACAGCGCCCAGTGGGAGATCGCTGGGCAGGAGACGCTGCTCGGAGTGGATGCGCCGCACGAGCGCGAGGAAGCGTTCGACCCCGGGCCTCGAGCCCGGAGCGGACGACTCGATGTTGTCCGCCAGGCGATCGAAGCCGTAGGGAATCCGGACGCGGGCGCCGCCGGGGAGCGTCACCCGATCGTATCCCGCCGGGTCCATCAGCTCGAAGGTGAGGGTGTCCTGCAGGCCGAGCCGTCGAAGGAAGAGGTCGACGGTATCGCCCGGCCCGCACCCCCACACGTAGTGGACCTGGGCGCAGAAGCTGTAGGCGCCCATCGAGAAGGTATGCGCGTAGCCCCCGGCGGTGTCGTGCGCCTCGATCAGGCAGACCCTCCGGCCCGCGTTCGCGAGAAGCGCCCCCAGCGTGAGCGCGGAGACTCCCGTCCCGATGATGACGTCATCGTATCGATGGCCCTGCGCGTATCGACGCTCTTGTCGTGCGAGCTCGGCCGGTGTCAGCGCACCGGTGGAGTGGAGCTTCGGGCTTCTCATGTCAGCACCCGCGGGCGTGGCCATTCCGCGCGAGCCGCCGCCGCTCCGGCACAACAGGTCAGCTCCGTCCCCCGGTCTGCGGCGCAGGTGCAGGGCACGGCAATCCGTTCGATGCGGCCAGCCACGGAGGGTTGTGCGCGCACCCGCCGAAGCGACCGAGCCCACCGCCACACAAGCCGTGTCACGCGACCATCGTGTTCGTTGATCGCGTTGGTGAGGGCGGCCATGCCGGCCCAGGCCAGGTCCGAGCGAGCGGCCCACGCGACCAGTCGCGGGGCATCGGCCTCGAGCAGGAGACGCCTGAGCATCCTGGACACGGCGAACTCGCGCTCGAAGGCCGCCCGGGCGAGCGACGGGTACTCGGCGAGGCGACCATCCAGGTACGCACCGGCGAAGAGCGCGGCTGATCGCAGCGCGTTCTGGATCCCCTCTCCCGACAGAGGGTCCGCGAGTCCCGCGGCGTCGCCCAGCAACGCGTAGTTGTCCCCGGCGAGCTTCCCGAAGTCCCCGTGCCCGAGCTGAGCCGTCCCGATGACCGCGCCGGCTCGTTCGAGCCCGGAGCACGAGCACGGTTCGCTGGAATCCCGGTACTCGTCGATCCTCCGGTCCATCTCCCCCCGCCGCCATGTGCTGTTGGGGACTCCGATCCCCACGGATCGCTGGTGGGGCCGGGGGAAGTCCCAGAGGTATCCGGCCACGCCGGTGTAGAACCGCAGGGCCATCGAGTTCGGCGTCGGACCCGAGCCGGCGGGGTACGCTACCCGCGTCGGCGCCAGCTCCACCCTCATCTTGGGCGCGGCCACCCGGCGCACGAGGCTGGCCCCGCCGTCAGCGCCTATCAGCAGCGGAACACGGAGGGAACGGGTATCGGTCCGGAGATCCCAGCCTCCTTCGATGCCCCGCAGATCCCGGACGCGCTCACCGACATGCCTGGCGCCGGCCACGCGCGCCCTGTCCAACTGCCAGGCAGACAGCGCTCTCCGAGAAACGATCCACACGGGTCGATCGACCGGAACCGTGAAGCCGCGGGAAGCATCGACCTCGATACGGGCGGAGTCCACGCGCTGGGCACGGGACTGGAGCTCCGTGAGGGCGGGCATGACCTCGAAGATCGGCGGCGTCAGCCCGCCGCCGCACGGCTTCTCCCAGGGAACCCGGGGGTCGACGAGCACCACGTCGCGCCCGGCACCAGCCAGAAGCTCCGCCGCTCGGGCACCCGCAGGGCCCGCACCGATCACGCCGACTTCAGCATCCCAACGCACGTTGGCCTCCTCTCTCGTGGGGGTTTTCCGTCCACGTCCGCAGGCGCGCGGGGGCGTGGGCGCCCCCGCGCGTCCGGGGCTCACGGCCCGTCGTTCCCTCCACCGGCACACCCGCCGGCCATCGCGTGCATCATCTGCATCATCGCCTCGTCCATCATGGCGCCGGCGCCCATACCGTCGGGCATCATCGGCGACATCGCGCCCCCCCCCGCGTCCGGCTTCGCAGCCCCGTGCGCGCCCGGCATTCGCTGCGCGTCCGCGTCCTGCCTCACCATCTCGATCTGCGCCGGGGTGAGGACGGATCGAGCTTCGACGGCGCGCCGCACCATCGCCACGTGCATCGTCGCCATCCGGCTCGCCATCTCCTGCATCTCCTCGGCGTATACATCCCAGTCCGGAGTCTCGTCGGACAACTCGGCGCACATCGCTCGCGCGTCCGTGGCCATGTGGTTCATGGCCTCTCGCCCGCCCATGGCCTCGCCCAGCTCCTCTAGGCGCGATGTCTGCGCCGGCGACAGACCCAGCCTGTCCGCCTGGCTCAGGAGCCGCGCCGGCATGAACGCCATCATCTGCATCCCCATCATCGGGGACGGGTTCGCTGCCGTCGCTTCGTCGTGTCGGTGCTGCGCTGAAGCCGGCATCGCCGACATTAGCAGGCCCAGGGACAAGGCAAGGGCCGAAATCCTCGGAATCGTCATCTCGAGTCACCTTCCGTTCGTTCGGTTCGGGCATCTCGTTCAGGTCCGAAGCGGCGCCGAACCGCACCAGCCGCTCCTGACGCACTGATCATCTCATGCGCAGGGTGAACGAGCGGTGAATCTCCCATGAGCGTCGTTTCATCGACGCCGGGATGGCAATGAAGGCACGTTCACGCCGACTTCACGCCGGCTTCAGACGCCGGCTGCGAAGGTCGGGTGCCGGACTCGAAGCAGGAGACGCTCCACACACCGATGCCGTCCCCACCCCTCTCGCGCCCACGCGCGTACGCGATGGCAGGCCTCATGGTTCTGCTCGTGCTCGGAGTCGCATGGACCACACGCGAGTCCCGAGCGTTTCCCGGCCCGGGGGTCCGAGCCCCCATCTTCTCGGCCGCGACGCTCGACGGTGACACGGTGTCTCTGGACGACTACCTCGGGCAGGTCGTACTGCTCAACATCTGGGCGACCTGGTGTCCTCCCTGTCGGGAGGAGATGCCATCGATGCAGCGGCTCTACGAGGAGTTCCGGTCGCGCGGCGAAGCCTTCGCGATCCTCGCCGTCAGCATCGACGCGCCGGCCGGACACCGCGATGCGGCCGGCAACGTCGGAGGTGATCTGGCGGCGTTCGCGCGGGAGTACGGGCTGACATTCCCGATCCTCCACGATCCGTCCGGTCGGGTTCAGAGCGTTTTTCTCACGACCGGGGTCCCGGAGTCCTTCGTGATCGATCGAGAGGGAGTCATCCGGACGCGGGTCGCAGGCGCAACCGAGTGGGACGCGCCGCAACGCCGGCAAGCCATCGCGCGCCTCCTGGGCTCGCAGCTGCCCATGGACTCGGCCCTCGCAACCAGCCGATGACCAGCGACTCGGTGATGCGATCCTGAACGAGGATTCACCTCGATTTCACCACGACTTCAGCCCGAGTCGACCATCATGAGTCGGAGCCTGGCCGGTCTGATCAGGCCTTTCCCGGCACATGGGAGCGACACGATGCAGGTACACGACGAGGTCTGCGGGATGACGATCGACCGGCAGACGGCTACAGCCAGCTTCGAGTTCGAGGGGCGGCGATACTACTTCTGCTCTCAGCGCTGCAAGCGCCTGTTCGCCGAGCATCCCGACTGGTACGTGGCAGTGGGTACGGACGACGGGTCGACGGGCTCGAAGAGGTGACCATGGCGACGAAGCGGCCTGGCCCGGACCTCGGCCCCGAAGCTGAGGGCTCCGCAGGCGCGATCGAGATCCGGCTTCCTCTCCTCGGAGCGTCGTGCCTCGCGTCCACCCGGCTCGTCCTCGAGCGGGTGCTGGCGGAACTGCCCGGCGTGACGGAAGCGTACGTCAACCCGGCAACGGAGTCGGCGTATCTCACCGTGGACCCTCGGCGATTCGAGGCTGCGCCGGTCGTCGAGGCACTGGGCAGGTTCGGGCTTCGGACGCTCATCTGAGACGCGCCGGCCCGCTCCGTCCGCCCGCACGCGCCGCCCAGAGGAGTGCGGATACCGACGCGGCCACACCGGCCGTGGCCAGGAAGGGTAGCGG
>CALJLC010000343.1 GCA_937982605.1 uncultured Gemmatimonadales bacterium
GCCGAAGCTGGCGCCCATGCCTTTGAGCAGCGTCCGCCGGGAGATGTGCTTGCCGGTGATGAAGTCCATCGTATCGAGCCTCGTTCGAGGTGGTTGAACTCTGGTGCTAGTTGGCGCCGGACTCGGTGACCGGCTGCTCCTGCGCGACGACGGGCTGCGCGGCCCGCGTGGTCCGGAAGGCGGGGCTGTCCACCACGCCCAGGACGAAAGCGGAGAGGCGATAGTCGTGCTTCGCGGCGTCCGCGGTGATCTGACGGACCGAGGGCATGTCGTAGTACTCGACGCGACGGCCGAGCGCGTACGCCATCATGTTCTCGGTGAAGATGCGGTAGAAGACCTCGGGCCGGCTGAGGATCGCCGAGCGCAGATCGTCGACCCCACTCAGCGGCGTCCCGTCGTACAGCTCGGAAGCCGCGTCGATCGGGTTGCCCTCGTCCCGGTTCCGCCACGCTCCGGTGACGTCGAAGTTCTCGAACGCGAGGCCGATCGGGTCGATGACGTTGTGACACGAGGAGCACGCCGGGTTCGCCCGGTGGATCTCCATCCGCTCACGGACCGAGAGGAAGCGGCCGTCCTCGGCGCCCTCGGTCTCCTCGAGGTCGGGAACGTTCGGCGGCGGCGGGGGCGGGGGTGAGCCGAGCAGCACCTCCATGACCCACTTGCCGCGCAGCACCGGCGAGGTGCGGTTCGCGTGCGAGGTGAGCGTCAGGATGCTCCCGTGCCCGAGGATTCCCCGGCGGCGGTCGCTCGGGTACTGGACCATGCGGAACTCGGGCCCCAGCACGCCCGTGATGCCGTAGTGCCGCGCCAGCCGCTCGTTGACGAAGGTGTAGTCCGCGGTGAGCAGGTCCGTGATCGGACGGTCCTGCGCCCGGATGTGATCGAAGAGCAGCTCGGTCTCGCGATGCATCGCGTCCGCGAGCGTCTGATCGTAGTACGGGTAGCTGAGCGCGTCGGGGCGGATCTTCTCGAGGTCCTGCAGGCGGAGCCACTGTGCCGCGAAGCGGGACGCCAGCGCCTCGGCGCGCTCGTCGGCGAGCATCCGGCGTACCTGACGCTCGAGCTCGCGGTCGTCCGTGAGGTCGCCCTCGTCCGCGAGCCGGATCAGCTCGTCGTCCGGCGGCGTGCCCCACAGGAAGAAGGAGAGCCGCGAGGCGAGGTCCTGGTCGGAGATCTCGTAGATCTCGCCGGGCTCGATGCCCTCCGGCGCCTCCTCCATGCGGAAGATGAAGTGCGGGCTGGCCAGGATCGCCTGCAGCGCCAGGCGGACGCCGCCCTCGAAGCCGCGCGTCTCGGACCCCTGGTCGTAGAAGCGCATGATGCCTTCGATGTCGCTGCGCTCGACGTCCCGCCGGTAGGCGCGCTCCGCGAGGCGGGTGACGATGCGCTCGGCGCAGGGCCGCTCCTCATCGGGCGCGGTCGGACGGCAGGTGAAGACCCGGCGACGGGTCGGCGTATCCGAGACCCCGGTGACCTCGAAGGGCCCGAGGATCGTCATGCGCTGCAGGTGCTGCTGCGTGGTGACGCCGTACCCGATCCCGATCTGGCCGTCCGCCAGCGTGTGGTCGATGGGCCGGATCAGGTCGTCGAGCTCGCCCTCGAACTGCCGGACGAAGGCGGCGGTCACCCGGTGCGGGCCCGCGGAGACCTGGATCGAGTCCGTCCGGATGTTCAGACCGGTCGGCTCCGACTCGTGCATCCAGCGGTCGATCTCGAGCAGGGCGACCCGCTCCCCGTCGATCGAGATCTCGATCTGGTCCTTGCCCCAGGTGCGGCCGAAGACCTCACCCTCCACGGCGTTGTACGGCATGATGTGGAAGACGTACTTGCCGTCGGCCGGGAAGTTGTGGATGACCGAAAGGCCTCCGCGCGTTCCGAAGGGGGCGCCCTCGACCCGCTCCTTCTGCGAGGCGATACGCGGCAGCCGGTAGATCGTGTTGCCCACCTCGGCGTTCGGATCGCCGAGCGCGAGACGGGCGATCTGGCCCGCCGCACGGAGGTAGCCTTCGACGACCGTCGTCGACGGCATCTGCACGTCGGCGATGTTGTCGAAGTTGGCGCTCTTGGTGTCGAGCGGGAGGTAGCTGGAGACGTCGACGTGGATCCCGAGCAGGTCCTTGACGGCCGCCGCGTACTCGGCGCGGTTCAGCCGCTGGAAGACGCGCGTTCCCGGCTCCGGGTTCTTCCGCCAGGCTTCGTCGATCCGGGTCTCGAGGTCGAGCGCGAGGTCGGCGAGCACGGCTTCTTCGGGACGGCGGGCGCCCGAGGGCGGCATCATGCCCGCACGGAGCTTCTTGATCATCCGCTCCGCGATGTCCGCGTGCTCGGCTGCGGACTCGACGCTGAAGCCCTCGAGAACGAGCCCGCCGCGCTGACGCTGCTCGCTGTGGCAGCGGGTGCAGTACTCCTCGATCACCTCGTCGCCGTCGAGCGAGCCGACGTCGGCGAAGGCCGCGCCGTGGATCGTGTCGACGACCGGCGGCGCCTCGACGCCGGCCTCCCCGACCACGCCGAGGAGGAGCAGCCCGGCGAGGAGCAAGGCGGAGGAGGAAGCATTCATGCGTAACCTCGGGTGGCGCTTCGGAAGGGACTGCGTGGGGTCATCGAATACGACACGCGACCGGGCGAAAACGATGAGGGCCGGGTCCGCCGTATGCGTCTCTCAGAATAAGGTTGCCCCGAACGGCGGGCCAGACCGACGCAACGGGTGGCGAAACCTCGTCGCCCCATCATCTTCCGCCGATGACCCCGACCCCGAGCTCCGGTTCCGACGCGTGGGTGGAGCGGGCGCTGCGCGCCTGGTTCCGGCACCGACCCGTGGACGCCACCTTCGTGGGCCTGCACGACCACGATGCCCGCCTCCCCGACCTCTCCCCGGCGGGCGTCGAGAAGGCGGCCGACGAGCTGCGCGCGCTCCTGGCCGAAGCGCCGCCGGCGGAGCCGGACCCGGCCGATCCTCTCGGCACGACGTGGCTCGACGCCCGCCTCGCCTCGGGCGCGCTCCGGATCGCGTTGCGGGAGCACGAGACCGGGTGGACGAGGCGGAACCCCAGCGCGCACGCCGGAGATGCCGTCTTCGGGTTGATGTCGCTCCTCCTGCCGGCGTCGGCACCGCCGGACGGGGGAGAGGCGGCCCTGGTGGCGCGGATGGAGGGGCTGGGTGCCTTTCTCGACGGCGCGCGCGCCCACCTCGACCGTTCGCCACGCTGGTGGACCGAGCGGGCGCTGCGGGAGTGCCGGGGCGGCCTGGCCTTCCTCCGGGAGGGTCTCCCCCACGCCTGCCCCGATCCGTCCGCTGGCTTCCGGGCGGCTTCGGCGAGGGCCGAGGGGGCGCTCGCCTCGTACGCGGACTTCCTGCGCTCGGAGCTGCTCGCGAGACCGTCGGACGACGTGGCGTGCGGTGGGGAGACGTTCGAGCTCCTGCTGCGGGAGGGCCACGCGCTGCGCCGCGACGCCGACGACATCGCGGCGTACGCACGTGAGGAGATCGACCGGACCCGCGCCTGGCTGGAGGAGAACGCGACGGACCACGGGGCCGACACGCCGGAGGGGGTGCTGGCCCGCCTGGCCGACATCCACCCGAGCGCCGAGGGCTACCTGAGCCGCTTCGGCGAGATCTGGCACGAGACGAAGGCGCTCGCTGAGGCCCGCGACCTCCTCACCTGGCCCGACTTCCCGATCCGGTACGTCGAGCGGCCGGCGTGGTCGCGGGCGGCCGCCCCCGACCTCTACTTCCTCTTCTACCGCTCCCCGGCCGCGTACGACCGGCCGCCGGTGCACGACTACCTCGTCGCCCCGCTCGATCGCGACGCCGGTCCCGAGGCAGTCGAGGCGTTCCTGCGGGCGAACAACGACGCGGTGATCCGGCTCAATCACGTGGTGCACCACGGCGGGATCGGCCATCACGTGCAGAACTGGCACGCCTTCCGCTCACCGCTCCGGGTCGGGCGGGTCGCCGCGGTCGACGCCGCATACCGGATTTCCCTCTTCTGCGGCGGGACGATGGCCGAGGGGTGGGCGTGTTACGCGACCGACCTCGTGGCCG
Source organism: uncultured Gemmatimonadales bacterium (assembly GCA_937982605.1). Taxonomy (GTDB): domain Bacteria; phylum Gemmatimonadota; class Gemmatimonadetes; order Longimicrobiales; family Gaopeijiaceae; genus UBA2589. The sequence continues at coordinate 4,046 of CALJLC010000343.1, forward strand.
AGGCCGGCGGCCTGAC
>CALJLC010000344.1 GCA_937982605.1 uncultured Gemmatimonadales bacterium
GCGGCTTCGACCTCGCCGTCGGCCGCCGACGCGATCTCGGCCCGGACGGCCTCGAGCTTCGACGCCGAGCGGGAGTTGATCACCAGGTGGACGCCCTCGGCCGCGAGCGCGTCGGCGATGGCGCGGCCGAGTCCCTGACTGGAGCCCGCCACGACCGCGACCCGCCCCTCGATTCCCAGATCCATGCGACCTCCGCGTGCGAAACGTCCGGCGCGTCGACGTGCGCCGTCAGCCCTCGTCGTCGTGGAAGTACGCGTCGGTCCCGTCGAGCCAGTCCTGACGGGGAGGGGAGAAGACGTCCACGTCGAAGGTGTCCTCGAGCGCTTCGGCCCGATGCGGCACGTTCGACGGGATGTACATGACCTCTCCCGCCGAGACGACGCGCTCCTCGTACCCGGGCTCTCCCTCGTTGCCGATCCAGAAGCGGAGCGCACCTTCCACGATCCAGGTGAGCTGCTCGTTCTCGTGATGGTGCTTCGGGACGACGGCGCCCTTCTCGAGGTAGACGTGCGCGAGCATCATGCGCTCGCCCGTGAAGAGACGCCGCGCGATGACGTCGGTGACCGTCTCGCGCTCGATCTCGTCCCACTTCTCGTGCCGTACCAGGCTGTCGCTCATCGGAAGTCGCCCGAAGCTGCTGCCGCTCCCCGCGCCGGGTGCGCCGGAAGGGACCGGCCAAAGGGCGGCACGACCGCCCCGGTGTCAATGGCCCCGGCGCGTCTGGTACGAAGAGCCGGTGGCGCGCACTATGTCGGGCGGTGCCGTCCCGGGGCAGCTCCCTCGAGGCGGCCCCGGCCACCGGGTCCCCCTCGTCCTGGAGAGACGTTCCATGCGCTCGCGTATCCTCGTGTCCGCGCTCGCCTTCGCGTTGCTCGTCACGATGCGGCCGATCGCCGCGCAGCTTCCGGACCCCGGCATGACCGAGCGGATCCGGGAGGAAGGGATGGAGCGCTCGCGCGCGCTCGACCTCTACCACACGCTCACCGACGTCTACGGGGCCCGCCTGACCGGCTCCCCCGAGTACACCGCGGCCGCCGAGTGGGCTCGCGAGCGATTCGCGGAGTGGGGCCTCACGGACCCCAGGCTCGAACCCTTCGAGTTCGGACGGGGATGGACGCTCGAGACTCGCTCGATGGAGATGACGGCCCCGCGCTACATGCCGCTGATCGGCTACGCCGACGCCTGGTCCCCGTCGGTCGACGGCGTCGCGCAGGGACGGGTGGTCTACGTCGGCGACATGACCGCCGCGGAGATCGAGGCGGCGTCCCCGCGGCTGCGCGGGGCGATCCTCTTCACCCATCAGCCCCAGACTGAGTTCAGGGACGAGGATCGACCCCAGCCCGGGATGGGCGAGCCCGTGCGCACGGGCAACCCGCCGGGGATCCCGAGCCCCTCGACGACCCCGCGCTCCGAGATGATCGAGCTCCTGAACGCCGCGGGCGCCGCGGTCATGGTGCGGCCCACCTACTACCGAGACGGCACCGTCGGCGGCACCGGGAACCGCAACACGCCGGACGGGGCCACCCCGTCGATGGTCCTGTCCGCGGAGCAGTACAACATGATCGTGCGCCTCGCCCGGCGGGGCGTCCCCGTCGAGCTGCGTATCGAGCTGCGCACCGCCTACGACGACGACACGCGCACCTTCAACGTGCTCGCCGACATCCCCGGAACCGACCCGGCGGTGGCGGACGAGGTCGTGCTCGTCGGCGCGCACCTCGACTCGTGGCACACGTCGTCGGGGGCCACGGACAACGGCGACGGCTCGCTCGCCGTGATGGAAGCGGCACGAATACTCGCGGCGCTGGACGCGCGGCCGCGCCGAACGATCCGCTTCGCGCTCTGGTCCGGGGAGGAGCAGGGCCTCCTCGGCGCCCGGGCGTACATCGAGGAGCACCTCTCGACCCCGGAGGAGCAGGCGAAGCTGCAGGTCTACCTGAACGACGACCCGGGCTCCGGTCGCTCGCTCGGCTTCTACATGGAGGAGAGCGCGCCCGCCAAGGAGATCTTCGACGCCTGGCTCGAGCCGCTCGCGGAGCTCGACGTGACCATGAACGTGATCGACGGAATCGGGAGCACCGACCACGTGCCCTTCGTGCGCATGGGCCTGCCCGCGTTCAACGTCATCAAGGACTTCGAGGCGTACGACGAGCGTACGCGCCACACCAACGCCGACTGGCCCGAGCGAATGTCGGAGTTCGAGCTGCAGCAGCAGGCCGTCTTCCTGGCGCACTTCGCCTGGCAGGCGGCCCAGATGGACGGTCGCATCCCCGGCGTCCCCATCTCGAACCCATAGCCGAGGGGTCCGCCGGGGTCGGCTACTCGTCGCGCAACGAGACGGCGGCGTCGACCCGGCTGGCCCGGCGCGCCGGGATCCAGGCGGCCAGCGCGGCCACGCTCAACATGACCACCGACGCGCCGACGAGCGTCGTCGGATCGTTCTGCCCGACGCCGAAGAGGAGCCCGCGCAGCGCGGAGCCGAGCCCGAGGGACACGGCGAAGCCCACGCCCACCCCGAGGATCGCGATCGCAATCCCGCGCGCCAGGATCAGACGGACCAGCGACTCGGGCCGGGCACCGAGCGCGATGCGGATCCCGATCTCGCGCACGCGCTCGGCGGCACCGTAGGAGACGAGGCCGTAGAGCCCGACGACCGCCAGCACCATCGCGAGGCCCGCGAAGAGAGCCACGAGCCAGCCGATCGTCCGGGTCTCGCCCATCGACGCGGTCAGGGCGGAGTGGAGGTCGGTCACCCCGGTCACCGGCAGCGCGGGATCGAGACCGGCGACGACGCCTCGGAGCATGTCGGCGTCCACGGAACGGCCGCCTTCTCCCGAGACGTGGAGGATCATCCACGGCGAGTACGCGTGCTGGGCGGGATAGTAGACCGCCGGGTTGGGCCGGGCGCGCAGTGATCGCATCTGGACGTCCCCGGCCACGCCCACGACGCGCCAGCGCTCACCGCCGCGCTCGACCTCCTGCCCGACCGCGGTCTGGCCCGGCCAGAACATCGAGGCCAGGGCCTCGTTGACCACCACGACGCGCTCGGGCTCGTCGTCGAACCCCCGGAGCGCGCGCCCTCGAACGATCGGGATGCCGAGCGTCTCGAAGTAGTCCGGGCCGACGACGACGTACTCGGCCTCGAAGCCGAGGTCGTCCCGTCCGGCCGGGCGCACGGACGCCCGGCTGTGGCCGCCCGCGATCGGCATCTGGTTGGCGAGCGTGGCCGAGCGCACCCCCGGGGCTTCCGAAGCCTCGGCGTGCAACGCGGCCAGGAACGCGGCGCCCCCCTCCGCGTCGTACCGCCCGGTCGAGAAGAGGTCGATGGCGGTGGCGCTCAGTCCGACGGGCTCGAAGCCGGGCTCCGCGGTCCGCGCGTTCAGGACGCTCCGGCCGAGGAGCGCCGCACCGGCCACGAGGCCCAGGGAGAGGCCGAGCTGGGACACGACGAGCACGTCCCGGAGCCGCGTCCTCGTGCGGCCTCCCGTGGCCGAACCTTCCCGGAGGGCCACGATGGCGTCGCGCCGGGACACCGCCCACGCGGGAGCGAGGCCGAAGAGAAGACCGGCCAGGACCCCGGTGGCTCCCAGGAACGCGTACACCCGGGTGTCGGCGTGGACCGAGACCGAGAGGGTGTACGGGAAGACCGCCGGTAGAACGCTTCCGGCCGCCAGGACGATCGGCACGGCCGCGAGCGTGGCCAGCGCGGCGAGCAGCGCGCTCTCCGTGACGAGCTGTCGGATCATGCGGCTTCGTCCCGCGCCGAGCGCCATGCGCACCGCCACCTCGGACCGTCGTCCCGTGGCGCGGGCCAGCGAGAGGTTCGCCACGTTCGTGCACGTCACCAGGAGCACGACGCCGACGATGAGGAGCAGGATCGTCGAGAGCTGGCGGGCCTCCACCGCTTCCTCCGGGTCGAGACCGACCCCGGGCGCGATCAGGACGAGGATGTCCTCGTGCACGGCGGCGGCTTCGCGCAGACGCGCCGACACGAGCTCCATCGACGCCTCGGCCTCCTCGAACGACACGCCTTCGGCCAGCCGTCCCACGACGTCGATCCAGCTGGCGCCCCACTCCTCGAAGACGAGCTGGCCACCGAAGCCGGGGTGCTGCATCGTCGGGATCCAGAGTTGGGGCGGGGTGCCGATGCTCTCGACTCCGGAGAAGCCGGGCGGGGTGACGCCGATCACCTCGTACGGCTGGTTGCCGATCGGGATCGTGCGCCCCACGAGCTCCGGATCTCCCCCGTAACGGCGCGTCCACAGCCCGTGGCTCAGGACCACGACCGGGTGCCCGCCGGGCTCCACGTCGTCCCCCGGCTGGATCAGCCGGCCGACGTGCGGACGGACGCCCGCGACGTCGAAGTAGCTTCCGGTGACGTACTCGCCGAAGACCCGCTCGGTGTCGATGCCCCGACCCACGGCGAAGGCCCCTCCCTGGTAGCCGGCGACGCCGGAGAGGGTGCGGGCCTCGCGCCCGATGAGCTGCAGCGCGGGCCAGGAGAAGTTGTCCCAGCGCGGGTCCGACTCGTACGACCGAGCCACCTGGACCATCCGCTCGGGTGCCTCCACTCCGGCCGGTGCCCGGAGCACGAGTCCGTTGACCAGCGAGAAGATCGAAGCGTTGGCCCCGATCCCGAGCGCCAGCGTGAGCGCCGCCACCGCGGTGAAGCCGGGGGCCCGTCGCAGCAGGCGTCCCGCGTAGCGAACGTCGTGAAGCACGCTGTCCATCGTCCACCCCTCCGTCCTCATCCACAGTGCGTGCGGGAACGCTCCCGCCACGAATCCCAGTCGGGTCGGCAAACCCTTCGTGCCCGAGGCCCGGGCGGCCTCGAGCGCGTCCAGCTCAGCGGCCCACTCCTCCCGCCACTCCTGCCGCCGCGCCGCCGGCGTGAGCAGACCGGCCAACGCGAGGAGCGCCCGGACGAGCACCGGACTCACCCCCTCGGTCCCCCATGCCCGGGTGCCAGGTCGGCGGCCACCGCCGACATGCGTCGCACGCCGTCGCGCAGCGCCTCCGCTCCGTCGGGGGTCAGCTCGTAGTACCGACGGCGCGGACGACCCTCCCGCTCCGCGGCCCGCTGATCCTCCCAGCGCGAGCGCACCAGGCCGCCCTTCTTCAGACGCCCCAGAGTGGGGTACACGGTCCCCGACGGCATGCCGGTGCTCGTGACGATCTCCAGCCCGTAGGCGACGCCGTCGCGGATGGCTCCGAGGATGCGCAGCGAGGTGATGCCGAGCGGACGGGGCACGAGAGACCTCCGGAGTATCTTCGTATATAGAAGTGTAAGGTAAGTAGAATACGAAGTCGTCGGCCTGTCAAGCATCGGGACCCCGGACGAGGCCTCGGGGGTTGGTCGGTCGGAGGCGGTCGGACACGTCAGAGGATCGGAGGTGGCGCGGTGAGCGAGCGGGCGGAGAAGAAGAGGGTCGAGAAGACCGAGGCGGAGTGGCGCGAGGAGCTCTCGGAGATGGAGTACCGCGTCCTGCGCGAGAAGGGCACCGAGCGGGCCTTCACGGGGAGGTACAACGCGGAGAAGCGGGAGGGGATGTACCACTGTCGTGGATGCGGCACCCCGCTCTTCTCCTCGGACACGAAGTACGACTCGGGCAGCGGATGGCCTTCCTTCTACGACGTCGTCTCGGAGGAGAGCGTCCGCGAGGAGGTGGACCGCAGCCACTCGATGACCCGCACCGAGATCCTCTGCGCGGTCTGTGACGGCCACCTCGGGCACGTCTTCCCCGACGGACCGGGCCCCACGGGGCTGCGCTACTGCGTCAACTCGGCGGCGCTCGAGCTGGAGGCACGGGACGAGGGCTGAGGGGCGCTGGGTAGTGGGTCACGTGACCCACTACCGGGCGCTGGCGGAGGTTCAACCGTCGGCCGGGGAGCGGTACCTTTTCCTGCTCCCCGTCCCGCGCCCACCGATCCTTGACTCCGAACGGCCGATTCCACGCCGCGGCACCGGCCCGCCCGCTCGCCGCGCTGCTCCTGCTGGCCGTCTCCGCGTGCGGTCCGGGCAGCGCGCCGCCTCCTGCCCCGGGGGAGGGGTTCGGAGTCCCGCCCGACCTGCGGGGCCGGCGCGTCGTCCTGCTCCCCGTGCAGCTCAACGCGGGCGTCCAGGGAGACGTCGACGCCGAGATCCGCTTCGCGTTCACGGACCGCGGCCGTGGGGTGGAGTGGATCCTCGAGGAGGACGTCGAAGATGCGCTGCGCAGGGCCCCGGCCATGGACGCGCGGACCCGCGGACTCCCGATCACCCCGTTCCTGCAGGGTCTCGTCGAGCGGGTGGGTGACCCCCTGTACGGTCAGCTCCGGCGCATCTCGGCGCTCGTCGAGGCGGACGCGATCCTCCTGCCGATCCAGACGAGCTATCAGCCGAACGAAACGGTCGTGAACTCGCTGCCCCGGGTGCGCTTCGCGGCGACGATCATCGAGCCCCGCACGGGGCGCGTGCTCTGGTACGGGATCGAGGAAGGGCTGGACGTGCCGCAGAGCGATCCACGCGCGCTCGCCTCCGCGGTCGAGTCGCTGGCCGGGACCATCTTCTGGTACGCCGGACCGTGAGCAACCGCCGCGTCGGCCTGGCCCTCGCTATCGCCGCGGTCGTGGCGGGCGCCGGCTCGTGCGCGCCTCCCGCGGCCGGGACGCTCCCGACCGAGGACGACGTGCTGTCGTACTACCGGTCCGACCGGACCCTCCGGGCGGAGATCGCGGGCAACGTCGCGGTCCTCCGCGTCGAGCAGTCCGTCGATCAGCTCCGTCGGGGGGGAACGCTGTGGGCGAAGGTGGGCCCGTACGTCTTCCTCTTCTCCGAGGAGACGAAGCGCCTCATGGAGGACTTCGACGGGCTCGCCGCGGTGCGCGTGACGACGACCGTGGGCGAGTCCGAGGTGGCGAGCGCGCTCCTCCTGCACAGCGAGCTCTCCGAAGTGCAGTGGGCCCGCGCGCTCAACATCGCGGGGAAGGCGCGGGTGGACGGCACCGAGCGGATGACGCTGCTGGAGGACCTCGTCGACTGGGGCGAGTCCCACACCGACTTCACGTACAACGAACGGTTCACGAGACGATGACGAAGACGATCACGGTCATTCCGGGTGACGGCATCGGGCCCGAGGTCACCGACGCGACCCTCGACGTGCTGCGGGCCGCGGGGGCCGACCTCGAGTACGACATGCAGCTCGGCGGCGTGACCGCGCTCGAGCAGGTGAAGCACCCGCTTCCCCAGGCGACGATCGACTCCGCGGAGCGCAACCGCGTCCTGCTCAAGGGTCCGCTCACGACGCCCTCGGGATCCGGCTTCCGGTCGATCAACGTGGAGATGAGGAAGCTCTTCGACCTCTACGCCAACGTCCGGCCCGTCCGGACGATCGTGCCGGGAGGTCGCTACGAGGACATCGACCTCGTCCTGATCCGGGAGAACACCGAGGGGCTGTACGTCGGTGTCGAGCACTACATCGGCATGCACGGAGACCCCAAGGCCGCGGCCGAGTCGGTGATGATCATCACGCGCTTCGGTGCCGAGCGGATCTGCCGCTACGCCTTCGAGTACGCCCGCAAGAACGGGCGGAAGAAGGTCACCCTCGCGCACAAGGCCAACATCCTGAAGTACACCCAGGGGCTCTTCCTGGAGGTCGCGCACGAGGTGGCGAAGGACTTCCCGGAGATCGAGTGGGAGGACCGGATCATCGACGCGACGGCGATGCTGCTCGTCCTCGATCCGTACCGCTTCGACGTCCTCGTCATGGAGAACATGTTCGGCGACATCCTCTCCGACCTCATGGCGGGGCTCGTCGGCGGCCTCGGCTTCGCGCCGGCCGGCAACATCGGGGCCGACGCGGCCATGTTCGAGGCGGTCCACGGCTCGGCGCCGGACATCGCGGGCAAGGGGATCGCCAATCCGACGGGCCTCCTCTCGTCGGCGTGCCTCATGCTCGACCACCTGGATCAGGGCGAGGTGGCCGACCGGATCCGGGCCGCGATCGACGCGGTGGTGCAGGGGGGCGAGGCGCGCACCGTCGACATGGGCGGCAAGGCCACGACCAAGGAGTACACGGCCGCCCTGGTGAAGGCGCTGTCGTGACCGAGGACGAGCGGCCTCGGGCACGGTGAGCGAGCGGCGCGTCTCCTGGCGGGATCGGTACCCGGACGAGGTGACGTGCGTCCGGTGTCTGGAGGTCCACGACTCCGTGGAGCTCGACCGGATGCTCTGGTGCCGCGACTGCCGGACGAGCGCGCGCAACCGGGCGTCGTGGTGGGGATGGGTCGGCGGGATCGCCTTCGGGGCCCTGTGCGGCCTCTACGTCTGGTTCGCCGTGCGGCCCACCGACCTGGTGATCGGCGGGTGGCTGGCCACGCTCGTGGCGGCGGTGTGGATCGGCCAGAAGGTCGCGCGCGAGATGATCTACGGGGGGATGCGCTTCCTCAACGCGCGCGCCGTCGAGGCGGTGCCGCCTTCGCTCGAGGAGTAGCTCAGCCCGGGATCAGGGCGAAGTCGACCCCTTCCACACTCTCCGACTCGCCCACGACGACGTCCCGGCTGCCGGGGTCGGAGGTGAAGCCCTCCGGGACCTCGAGGGTCACCCGATAGGTGCCGGGCGAGAGGAAGCCGATCGTGTAGGCGCCGTCCGCGTCGGTCGTGGCGGTTCCGCTCTCGCTCTGGAACTCCTCGCCGCTTCCCTCCGGCGCCAGCGACTCCGCGGTCACGACGATCCCCTCCACCGCGACCCCCTCCGGCCCGGTCACGGTGCCCGACAGGCTACCGGCGATGTCCCGGACCACGACGCGCAGGGTCGGCGTGAAGAGCATGCCCTTGATGCCGGCCGGCGTCTCCGGGTTGCCCTGCACGACGAAGCTGCGGTTGACGTCGAAGTCGACGACGAGGGTCATGTCTCCGGAGATCTCGATGCCGGAGGCGTCGTCCCCGGCCGCTTCGGCGTCGTCCGGCGTCATCGTCTCGGCGCGCAGCTTCAGCTTGATCCCCGTCTGGGCACCGCTGGGAACCTTGAGCGGAGCGCCCCGCTCGTCCGTTCCGTCGAAGGTGTACCCCTCGGCCAGCACCACCCGCGCGGACTCGACGATCAGCCGCAGCTCGCCGTAGCTCCCTGCCGGGATCTCCGCGTCCGCGAGCAGCATCGTGACCTGGTCGCGAAGCGCGAGCAAGTCGACCTCGCCGTCGGTCCCGTCCTCCGACAGGACGATGCGCTCCTCACCTCCCAGAAGCTCCACGGCGCCGATGTCGACGAGCGCGGAGTCGAGGTAATCCGCGGGTGCATCGGTGAGGAGCACCTGGAGGCGGGCCGAGCCGGACGGTTCGAGGCCGCTGTCGCAGGCGGCGAGAAACGGCGTGACGGCCACGAGGAGGTGGAGCAGGCGCGCGGTCGGCTTCATGGGGGTGGGTACGGGGTTGGGGTGGCGTGTGTCCCGGTCTCGGACGCAAGGCGCGTGCCGTGCGGCGGATCCTGAAGGCGAAAAGGAGGCCCCGGCTCGCGAGCCGGGGCCTCCCCGTGTGTCCCCGCCGAGGGCCCGCCGGCCCGGGCGGCCAGACCTCCTGGCGACGCGGCGGATCCGGCGGTCCGCTCGCGACGGCGGTCAGTTTGCGACGGCAGTCAGGTCGACCCAGCTGCGCTGGGCGAGCGGTCGGGCTCGGGAGAGCGACGCGTTGTTGAGGATCGCGCGCGTGATGGCGCATCGCGAGTAGCGCACCTCCGAGCCTCCCGTGATCGACTGGTCGTCGAGGAGGCCGTTCGAGGCCAGCACCGCGCCGACGATCCGGTTCCCGTTGCCCTGAGTCTCGAAGTTCCCCTGGACGATGATGATCCCGTAGAAGAGGAAGTTGCCTCGAAGATCGAGGTCCCCGTCCACGAGCAGGATGCCCTGACCCATCCCGCCGGACTGGATTCGCAGACTCGGCCCTCCGTGGTAGATCAGCGGGAAATACGAGCCGCACGGCGCGGTCGGAATCGTGTCCCCCCAGTTGGTGGGCACGGAGTCGTCGCAGCGCCCGGCCACCACCACGGGGGCGGTGTTGTTGATCGTCGACCCCTCGGACGAGACGTTCTTCCCCTCCGCCTGAGCCAGCGCGGTCAGCTCCGCCCAGTCCATGTCCCCGAACGTGGTGAAGGTGGAGTCGACGATCGTCGAGTCCTGATCGTACGCCGGGTTGCCCGCGACGCTGCCCTTGCCGCTGGTGCCGATGAGCGAGGTGTCGTTCGTGAGCACGCCCGTGGTGTCGTTGACCGGAAGGCCCGTGCAGTACGGCCCCCACGACGGGGGTGTCGTGTTGGCTCCGTTCACGGCGGCGTTGCCCTTCACGACCGTCTTGCCCCGGGTCGTCAGAGCGGCGGGCGGGTCGATGTCCGCGAAGATCATCTTCGTGACCAGCCCGATGGAGCGCTTGGCGCCGGCCCACCGCTCGCCGCCCTCGGTCACGGTCCCGGTGGCCGTGAGGAAGTAGACGAAGTTGTTGGAGTTCGCGATCGAGACCTCCCAGATCCCGTTCGCGACCGTGTCGGTCAGGGTCGTGTCTCCCCAGACCGCGATGTTGCCGAGCTGGTAGCCGTTCCAGTTGGCCATCACCTCGTTGGCGCCGGCCTGCGCGATGTTGACGGCCATGTTGGCGTGGTGGCTCGCGACGCCGATGCGGAGCTCCTGCTGGGACACGTAGAAGCCCGCGGTCATGAGCACCGCGATCAGCACGAGCGCGCCGATCGCGGCCGGCATGACGAAGCCGCCCTCGTTCCGGGTGTACATGACGGGTCCCTCGGTTCGTGTCCTCATCAGTTCCGTGTGTGGATCCAGACCAGCACAGAGTCCTGGACCATGTCTCCCAGGGCGTTCAGCACGGTGGAGCCCGTGCGGACGGCCACCTCGATCTGCGCGACCTGAGACGGCACCGCGGTGACCGCGCCCAGGGCATCGCGGTACTCGAACTCCAGCCCGGCGGAGGGGGCGAGCGGCCCCGCAATGGGTACCAGGCTCCCGCCGCCCGTGCGCCGCGCCAGGAACGCCTGTCCGTTCAACGTCGTCGTGGCGAAGGTGAACTCCTCGTAGCTGCGCACCGGGGCGCCGATCCCGACCGAGTCCGCCGCGAAGAGCGCTCCCTGGCCGTTGAAGTTGAGGCGCACCGCCGCGTCGAGGTCCTGAGGGCAGGTGATGCCGGTGGAGTCCACCGACGTCACCTCGGCCGCGATCCAGGCATCGTCGGAGTCGATGTCGGGATCGTTGTCCGCGAAGACGAAGACCGAGTCGTTGGACTCGAAGCGGTTCGAGCCGCCCATCACGTAGAGGGTGTCCCCGTTGTTCAGGACGAAGTCCTTGACCACGGTGACGGCGGGCTGCGGAGAGAAGGTGGTGGCGCATGCCACCGAGAACTTCCGCATCAGCCGCACGCGGAGGGAGTCCGAGGACATCGCGAGGATGTCACCGCCCGAGGGGCTCAGCTCTCGCAGCTCCGCGAAGAGCACCTCCACCGCCATCCGCGTCGTCTGCTGCCCCGCCACCGTAGCCGCCTGGGCCGTGTAGGCCCGGCGGTTCACCGTGAGGGTCTGGAGCGCGGCCAGCAGCACCAGCGACCCGAGGACGACCACCACGATGAGCTCGGCCATCGTGAACCCGCTTCGCGCCGCCCGCGTCATCGTCTCAGGACCCGGAAGTCGAAGGAGTCGACCTTCATGGGGTTGTTCGCCGGGAACGGACCCGCGCTGAGGCCGGGGCCCGTCGTGTAGATGCGCACCAGCTTGTTCTGGGCGCCCTGGGGCGTCACGGTCCACTGGAGCTCGAAGACGCCGACCGAGTCCGAGCCGCTCATCACGCTGTCGTAGGGCAGCGACTGGATGCGGTCGATCGCGGTCTGAAACGCCACGGAGCGCTCCGTCATGAGGTCCGCCAGCGTCGTCTGCCGGACGATGTGCGCGGTCGCGCTCGCCAGCGACATGACGCCGAAGGTGAAGATGAGGAGGGCGACGACCGTCTCGACCAGGGTGAAGCCGCCGCGGATCGAGGGACGTGGGGTGGGTTCGGACGTCGTCATCCGATGACCTGACCCAGCGGAAGGATCAGGACGCTCGCCGAGTCGGCATTGAGCCAGAACTGCAGTCGGACGGTATCGGTCACCGCGCCGGTCACGCCGTAGAGCGCGCCCCAGTACCCGCACGTGCTGTCCGCGAAGCCGCGGGGCGTCATGCAGAGGTAGAACGAGCCGTAGGTGGGGTGGCGCAGATCGACGTTGAGCTCGCGGTCGAAGTGCTGGACCTCGCCCCAGGTGAAGGAGCTCCCGTCACGCTCGAGCATCGCGGCCGAGTCCCCGAGGACGTCGACCCACATCAGCACCGTCTCGCCGGTCTCGATCGCCTTCGAGCGCGCGCGCTGGTGCCACGTCATGTAGACGTGCTTGGCACCCTCCGTGGCGAACCGAGTCTGTACGCCGGCGGCGCCGTTCAGGGCGATGGCGGTGAGGATGCCGCCGATGACGATGACGAGGATCATCTCGATCATCGTGAATCCGCGGCGGAGGTATGTTCGGGGTCCCATCGGTGGCGCGATTGCGTCAGGTTCGAGAGCGAGGGTCCCTTTCACCAAGTTCCGTGCCGCCGCCCGCCGCATGGATGAACGGTCGAGATGGGCGGGTCAAGGAAAATCGGGGACCGTCGGACCCGGCAAAGATTTCTCGAAGGAGTACCGCAAGTGCTGACTCGAAGGCCGTCGGGATGCCTCCGATGAACCGAAGGGATCGGCGGGCGTGATCCACGTCGCCTTCGCCCTCTCCGGTGTCGCCGGGCTGGTCTACGAGGTGCTCTGGAGCCGGTACCTGAGCCTCTTCGTGGGGCACGGCGCGTACGCCCAGGTGCTCGTGCTGGCGGTCTACCTCGGGGGCATGGGCCTGGGTGCGCTCGCCGTGGCCGGACGCTCCCGCGACCTCGAGCGGCCCCTCCTCTGGTACGCGGGCGCCGAGGGGCTGCTGGCGCTCTTCGGGCTCGCCTTCCACGCCCTCTTCGTGCTGGCCACCGAGGCGAGCTACGACGTGCTCTTTCCCGCCATCGCGAGCCCGTCGTGGTCCGGGTCCGTCCGCTGGGCGGTCGCGGGTCTCCTCATCCTCCCGCAGGCGGTCGTGCTGGGGACGACGTTTCCCCTGATGGCGGCGGGGCTCGTCCGGAACGACCCGGCCCGCCCGGGCGGCGGGGTGGCGTACGCGTATCTCCTGAACACGCTGGGGGGCGCGGCGGGCGTCCTCCTGGCCGGGTTCGTCCTGATCGGTCGATTCGGCCTGCCGGGTACGTCGGTGGCCGCCGCGCTCCTGAATCTGGTCGCGGCGGGGCTGGTGGTGGGCGCCGAGCGCGGCCGCGCCTCGACCGCCCTGACCGGCGAAGCCGCGCCCGAGGACCGGGAACGGGCGCCGGGCGCGCCTGCCGTGCTCCTCACGGTCGCCTTCGGCACGGCCGTGGCGTCCTTCGCGTACGAGGTCGGCTGGATCCGGATGCTGTCGCTCGTGCTCGGCAGTGCCACGCACTCGTTCGAGCTGATGCTGTCCGCGTTCATCCTCGGCCTCGCGCTCGGCGCGCTCCTCGTACGCCGGCGGGTCGACGCCTCCCCCGACCCCGTGGGCCTTCTGGGGCGCATTCAGGTGCTCATGGGGCTGGCCGCGCTCGCCTCGCTCCCGCTGTACCTGGCCTCGTTCGACGTCATGGCGGGCCTGGTCCGGACGTTCGCCGAGCGTCCGGGCGGATACGCGTGGTTCAATGTCGGCCGATACGGCCTCGGCCTGTTCGTGATGCTGCCGTCGACGGTCCTGGCCGGCATGACGCTGCCCGTCGTCGTCGGTGCCTGCATGCGGGCGGGTGCCGGGGAGCGGGTCATCGGGCAGGTGTACGGCATCAACACCCTCGGCTCCGTCCTGGGTGTGGCCGCCGCCGGGCTGATCGCCCTGCCGTGGCTGGGGCTCGAGGGGCTCATCGTGGCCGGGGCCGCCCTCGACGTGGCTCTGGGGCTCTGGCTTCTCGAGCGTTCGGGCCGATGGTCCGGTGCGGGATTCCACCCTCTGCTCCGCTTCACGGCGGTCGCGGTCGTCTGCTTCGCCGTCGTGCCGTCGGTCGTCGACTTCGAACCGACCCTGATCACGAGCGGCGTGTACCGGCGGGGCACGCTCGAGGGAGACGGCTGGCGGAGCCTCTACTACGGGGACGGCCGCACCGCCACGGTCTCGGCCCATCTCGGGCTGGCCGACGGGGTCGTCGTCCTCGCCACGAACGGCAAGCCCGACGCGTCGCTCGGACCTCGGTGGCGGATGGAAGGCCGGGATACGCTCACGCCGATCCCCGTGCCGGCGGGGCGGGACGAGACGACGCAGGTGCTCGCGCCGATCGTGGCGCTGGCCCACCGGCCCGACGCGCGCAACGCGGCCAACATCGGGCACGGGTCGGGGATGACGGCGACGGCGCTGCTGACGAGCCGGACGCTCGAGCGGATCGTGACGATCGAGATCGAGCCGCTGATGGTGGAGGGCTCGCTGGTCTTCCTGCCGGCCAACGGGCCCGCCTTCGCGGATCCGAGGGCCTCCTACGTGTTCGACGACGCCAAGTCGTATTTCTCGTACCGGCGTGAGCGGTTCGACCTGATCTTCGCGGAACCGAGCAACCCGTGGGTGAGCGGCACGGCCGGGCTCTTCACGAAGGAGTTCTACCAGCGACTGGTGCCGTTCATGAGCGACGGGGCGGTGTTCGGCCAGTGGCTCCAGATCTACGAGCTCGACGACGACCTGTTCCTCTCGGTGCTCGGCGCGCTGCACTCGGTCTTTCCCCACTACCGGGCGTACCTGGTGGGCGACTCGGACGTGGCCGTGGTCGCGAGCCTGGCCGAGCTTCCGGATCCGGACTGGAGCGTGATCGAGAACGAGCGCTTCCGGCTGCTGGCCGCCGTCGTGCCGCCCTTCCTCGGTCAGCACCTAGAGGCGGCGCTGATCTTCGACTCGCCGC
>CALJLC010000345.1 GCA_937982605.1 uncultured Gemmatimonadales bacterium
GCCTGCGCGGCGTCGGGGGTGGAGCCCTCTGCCTTCTCCGCTCCCTTCGACACGGTCAACGTCTGCTTCAGCAAGGGACTCGGCGCGCCGGTCGGCTCGGCGCTCGCCGGATCCGAGGCGCTGGTCGAGCGAGCGCGCCGGTTCCGCCAGCAGTTCGGCGGCGGGATGCGCCAGGCCGGGTTCCTCGCGGCCGGCGCGCTGCACGCGCTGGAGCACCACCGTAACGACCTGGAGCGCGACGTGGCCCACGCCCGTCGGCTCGCCGAGGTCCTCGCCGCGCTTCCGGCCGTCACGCTGGACGTGGACCGCGTGCAGTCCAATCTCGTGCGTTTCGCGGTGGCGATGGACGCCGGGGACTTCGTGGATCGGTGCCACGAGCTCGGGGTGCACATGCTCCCGAACGGGGCGCACGGGGTCCGCGCGGTGCTGCACCGCGACGTCACCGAGGACGACCTCGAGCGCGCGATCGAGATCCTGCGCTCCGTCCTCTCGGGACACGGCGCGGCGCGCGGGGCGTGACGTACACGGTTCGAACGCACGACCCGGCCGGCTTCCTGGAACGGGCCGAGGACTTCCTGCGGAGGGACGAGGCGCGCCACAACCTCATGCTGGGACTCGCGCTGTCTCGCGCGGCCGCCCGGGTCCCGGTCGACCATGCCTATCTTGCCACGGTTCTCGACGCGGAAGGCTCGGTGGTGGGCTGCGTGCTGCGTACGCCGCCACACAAGGTGCTCGTCACCGATCTCCCGCCGGAGGCCGCCGAGGCGGTCGCCGAGAGCCTCTCCACCCGCTTCTCCTCCTTCCCGGCGGTGCTGGGGCCCGCGGCCGCCGCCGAGGCCGTGGGGCAGGCGTGGGTCGCCCGCCGCGGCGGCACCTGCTCGGCCGGGATGGCGCAGGGCGTCTACCGTCTCGATCGCGTCCGGGCACCTGCCGGCGTCCCGGGCTTCGCGCGACTCCCCCGGCCCGACGAGGTCGAGCTGCTGGTCGAGTGGGGCGAGGGCTTCGGCCGGGACACGGGCATCCCGTTCCCGCCGGGGCGGGACCCGATTCTGCACTGGCTTCAGCGGGACGGCCTGTGGCTGTGGGAGGACGGAGAGGAACCGGTCAGCGTGGCGGTCGCGCACGGCCGGACCGGCCGGGGGGTGCGGATCGGCTACGTCTACACCCCTCCCGATCGGCGCGGGCGCGGATATGCCGCGGCCGTCGTCGCATCGCTCAGCCAGCGGATGCTCGATGAGGGATGCGCCTTCTGCGTCCTCTACACCGACCTGTCGAACCCGACGTCGAACGGCGTCTACCGACGGATCGGCTACCGCCTCATCGAGGAGGTGCGGGACTACGACCTGGAGCCGCCGGCCGAGCCGCTGGACGCCCGAGGCACGTAGCGCGGCACCTCGCGTCGGTACCGCTCGTACGCCTCTCCGAAGCGGTCCATCAGCTCCCGTTCCTCGAGCAGGACGATCGCGTGCAGGGCGGGGATCGTCACGACCGCCACGACCACCGCGCCGAGCCACCCGGAGAAGAGGCCGTAGCCGAGCGTGCCGATGGCGATCTCCACGTAGCGGGGATGCCGAATCCGCCCGTAGATACCCTCCGTGAGGAGCGTGCCTCCCGACCCCTCGGGCTCGAGCTCGGGCACGCCGGCGAGGATCCGGGTCGTGAGATGCTTCTTTCGCTGCACGGCGATCCAGATCGAGATCCCGACCAGGACCACGGCCGAGGCCAGCGGAACCGGCCCGGTGCCGAGGTCGCGCACGAGCAGGGCGTCACGGAAAGGCACGAGCACGCCGACGCCGGCCACGAAGAGCCCCCCCATCACGATCAGCGTCGTCCGCGGGCCGAGGCGTCTCCAGTGGGAGACGAACGGGTGCACGAGGAACCACCACAGCAGTGCCGGAGGCAGCGAAACGACGAGGGCGACCCCCATCCAGTAGCGAGCGGCGTCCATTCTAACGGATTCGATGCATCGGGAGTCCAGGGGTTGTGTCCGGAAGCGGATAGGGTGACGATTTCTGCGCCCAGTGAAGATACGTCATCCCGCTGATGCCTCTTCTGAATCGCTACACGGAAGAGGGATCCGTACGCAGCTTCGGGGTACACGCCCACCTTGGTGGGCTGGCGACCGGTGATCTGTGGGAGAGACGATGTCAGCGCATGAACAGGCGACGCTGGGCGGCGGCTGTTTCTGGTGTCTCGAGGCCGTCTTCGAGATGGTGGACGGCGTGCACGCCGTGAAGTCCGGCTATGCCGGTGGCCACGTGCCGAACCCGACGTACCAGCAGGTATGCACCGGAGATACCGGGCATGCCGAAGTGGTCCGCGTCGACTTCGACCCCGACGTCGTTTCCTACGCGGACCTGCTCGAGATCTTCTTCGGGATCCACGACCCGACCACGCTCAACCGGCAGGGTGGTGACGTCGGCACGCAGTACCGGTCCGCGATCTTCACGCACTCGGACGAGCAGGGTGCCGTGGCACGAGTCGTGCGTGCCCGAGTCGACGCCGACGGTCCGTGGGACGATCCGATCGTCACCACGATCGAGCCGCTCGACACCTTTTATCCCGCCGAGGACTACCACGACGCGTACTTCAGGCGAAACGGGCAGCAGCCGTACTGCTCGGTCGTGATCGCGCCGAAGGTCGCCAAGTTCCGACAGCGCTTCGCGCATCGGTTGGGCCCGCGCGGTTGAAGCGGTGGTCGACGGTCCGAGGGTCCACGTCGAGGACGGATCTCGAGCGGCATTCAGGGGTATGATACACCTTGGATATATGAAACTTAAAACCCTCCGATTCTGAGGAGATTCAATACGTGCCCAGGCCTGACAACAACCTCGTCATCAAGTGGCGTGAGCTCGCCGAGGAAGGATATCTCTATGCCGAGATCGCCCGGATGTATCCGGACTTCTCGGTGGACCAGGTGCGCCACTACTGCCTCGGCCACACCGGCCGGAAGGCCGGCGGACCGATCCAGCGCGTGGACCGGTGGTACGGCTCGAACGTGTGGCTGCGAGGCGAGAACTCGCCGCACTCCGAGCTGACCCACAAGCAGGCGATCCGTGTCCTGGACGACTGGGACGAGAAGAACGATCGGTGGAAGCGCTCTGGCGCCGAGTGGGCGCGCAAGCTCAACGTCTCGCCGAGCACGATCTACATGTTGCGGCGGGGGGAGACGTGGAAGCACCTGGGGCACCCGAACCAGGGTCGCAAGCCGAAGAAGTCCAGGAAGAAGTAGGCGGGCGGCCGTCCACGGCGGGCGCGGACCACCCGCGCTTCGCCGACGCGCTCGCGGCGGTCGACGACGGTCACGTCGAGGAGCTGGCCCGGTTCCTCGCGGAGGAGCCGGAGCTGAACCGGGCGCGGTCGACCTCCGTCGAACCTCCGTACGACGGATATTTCCACGGCGCGACCCTGCTGCACCACGTGGCCGGGAACCCGGTCCGAGGTCCGCTCCCGGAGCGCGTGCTCGAGGTCGCGGCGTGCCTGCTCGAGGCCGGCGCCGACCCGGACGCCGGGTGCGGTGGGGGTCCCACGCAGCCGCTGACCGCCGGCGCGAGCGTGCTCGACCTCGTCGTCACGGGGCGCCAGCCCCACGAAGCCGGGGTGGCCGAGGCGCTGATCGACCTCCT
>CALJLC010000346.1 GCA_937982605.1 uncultured Gemmatimonadales bacterium
CCGCTAAAGCCCGACCCTGTACCTGCCGACAATCTTCTGAAGTGGACGAGGGTCCGCCGCCCCCCCTCCGGACCGATCCGACCCTCCAGGAGGAAGGCCAACATGATCGCGAACCCCAACTGGCTCCCCGACGGAGCCGGCGGCGCGCTCCGTGACGGTGCCGTCGAGCCGTTCCCGGAGCACCTCGACGTGCTGCTCGTCGAGGACAATCCGGGAGACGTCGATCTCGTGCGCATCTACCTGGAGCAGGACTCCAGAGCCCGCGTCGAACTCCGGTGCGCCGACTCGCTTCGCGCGGCCCGCACGGTCCTCGGGGATTCGGATCCGGACCTGGTGCTCCTCGACCTGGGGCTGCCGGACGGCTCCGGGGTCGAGGTCATCCGGACCGTGCGCCGGCTGGCCGCCGACATCCCGATCGTGGTCCTCACCGGTCAGGACGACCCGGACGCCGGCCTCCAGGCGCTGCAGTGCGACGCGCAGGACTACCTCGTCAAATCGCAGCTGAACGCCACGATGCTCTCCCGCTCGATCCGTTACGCGGTCGAGCGGCACCGCTGGCAGCAGCAGTACCGTCAGCAGCTCGCCTCCAGCCCCGACGGGATCGTCGTGCTCGACGAATGGGGTACGGTGCGCTTCGCCAACGGCTCCGCGGCGGTCCTTCTCGGCGGCGCGCCGAGCAGCCTCGACGAGCTCCCTCGTGTGCTCCGGGTCTCCTCGGGACCCACCGACGTGACATTGCCCACCGGTCGGATCGTGGAGGCCCGCACGGCCAACACGGTCTGGCAAGGGATGCCGGCCCAGCTCATCACGCTCCGCGACATGACGGAGCGTCGCGAAGCGGAACGGGCGCTCAGCCGGCTCACCGACGAGCTCCGGCTCACGAACAAGCGGCTCGAGGAGCTGGTCGGGACGGACCCGCTGACCGGCGTCTACAACCGGCGCGGCCTCGAGGAGGTGCTGGGCCGCGAAATGGACCGGCTGCACCGAACGGGCGACGGCCTCGTGGCCGTGCTCGTCGACTGTGACGACTTCAAGGGCATCAACGACGGCTACGGCCATGCCGTCGGGGATGCGGCGCTGAAGGCCCTCACCGCTCAGGTCAGGGACGCCCTGCGCACCGGGGATCACGTGGGGCGCGTCGGCGGTGACGAGTTCCTGTTGCGCCTTCCCGAGACGACGATCCGGGAGGGCATGGCGGTGGCCGAGAAGCTGCGCCACGCCATCAAGGCCACCCGCATACCGGTCGGAGACGGCTCGATCGCGCTCTCGGCCAGCCTGGCGGCCGGTGCGGTGGAGCCGGACGTGGTGGCGATCGAGCAGATCCTCAGCGCCCTCGGGCCCACGCTGAAGCGGAGCAAGGGGGGCGGGAAGGACCGCGTATCCGGCGACGGCGTCGCCGACTCGGTGAACGGCCGCGCCGTGACGCTCCTCGATCCGGGGCGTCTCGACCTCGGCGTGGCGCTTCAGACGATCCGACGGCTGGAGGACGAGACGGCCGTGGGCTTCGAGGCCCTGACCCGGGGCCCTCCGGGCGAGCTCCGCTTGCCGGCCGAGCTCTTCCAGGCCGCCTTCGAGCAGGACGTCCTGACGACCCTGGACCTGCGGGCGCTGACGTCGAGCCTCTCCACGCTCCGCGACGTCGGAGGGAACGGGTGGTACCACGTGAACCTGTTCCCGTCGACCGTGCTCAACACGCCGGTCGACCGGCTGGCCCGGCTCTTCGCCGAGGCCCGCGGCTCGGCCTGCGTGTGCGTCGAGCTCAGCGAGCAGCAGTTCCTCGGGGACCCGACCTATCTCCGGGAGCCGCTTCAGGCGCTCCGGGAGAGCGGGGTGCGCGTGGCCATCGACGACGTGGGCTTCGGTCGGAGCTCGATCGAGGCCCTCCTCCTCCTGGAGCCGGACGTCGTGAAGGTGGACCGCCGTTGCGTCCAGCGCATCGCGTCGCACGAGGGTGAGCGCCGTCGCCTGCAGCGCCTCATGGACATGTTGCTCGCCGTCGGGGCGGATGTCATCATCGAGGGCGTCGAGACCCCCGCCGAACGCGACGTTCTCAAGGAGATGGGTGTGGAGTACGCACAGGGCTTCCTCTGGGACGAGCCGTCGAGCCGAACCCGGATGAACCGTACGTGACCGTCGGCGAAGCTCGCCGCATCGAGATCCTGCTGGTCGAAGACAACCCCGGGGACGTTCACCTCACGCTCGAGGCGCTCAAGGACGCGCGCATCGCCAACACGGTGCACGTCGCCTCGGACGGAGAGGACGCCATGCGCTTCCTCCGGCGGGAAGGGCACCACGGCGGGGCACCGCGGCCCGACCTCGTCCTCCTCGACCTCAACCTGCCCCGCAAGACCGGGCACGAGGTGCTGGCGGAGATCCGTGGCGACCCGGACACAAAGCTCATGCCGGTGGTGGTCCTCACCTCCTCCGAGCGGGACGCGGACGTCGACGCGTCGTACGACCTGCACGCGAACTGCTACGTGACCAAGCCGATCTCGGTCGACGAGTTCGCCCGGGTGGTCCGGTCGATTTCCGACTTCTGGTTCCAGATCGTGCGGTTGCCGTAGAACCCGTCAGGCGACCTGGGCGGCGGCGCGTGGCAGCGAGAAGTAGAACGTCGCGCCTTCGCCGGGCGAGGACTCGACCCAGATGTCGCCCCCGTGGCGCTCGACGATCTTCCGGCAGATGGCCAGACCCATGCCCGTGCCGGGGTACTCGGCCGGGCCGTGGAGTCGCTTGAACACCACGAAGATCCGGTCGAAGTACTCGGGGGAGATGCCGATGCCGTCGTCCCTCACGGAAATGACGACCCGGTCCCCGTCCTCCCTCGCCGACACGTGCACCCGTGGCGTGCGATCGGCTCGGAACTTGATCGCGTTGCTGATCAGGTTCTGGAAGACGCGCAGGAGCTGCTCGGGATCGCCGGTCACGCTCGGCATGGGGTCCTTCGTCACGATCGCCCCGGCTTCGGCGATCCCCGAGGCGAGGTTGGTGATGGCCTGCTCGACCACACCGTCGAGTGGCGTGTCGCTCAGAGTCGGACGCCCGTCGACGCGCGAGTACTCGAGGAGGGCCTTGATCAGGGACTCCATCCGGGTCGCGCCGTCGACCGCGAATCCGATGAAGCGATCGGCGTCGGCGTCGAGCCGGCCTTCGTAGCGTTCCGCCAGGAGGCGCGTGAAGCTCCGCACCATCCGCAGGGGCTCCCGCAGGTCGTGCGAGGCCGCGTAGGCGAAGTTCTCGAGCTCTTCGTTGGAGCGGGCCAGCTCGGCCGCGTACGCCTCCAGCTGCTGCTCGGCGCGCTTGCGCGCGCTGATGTCCTCGCAGACCAGCATGTGTCCGTCGACCTCGCCGGACGGGGCGTACGTCGGCGCCCGGGCCACGAAGAGGTCGATCGCGCCGCCGTCCCGCCGGAAGGTGCGGAACTCGCGCCCGACCGCGTCCTCTCCGTTCTGCGGCACGTCGAAGGGCTCGCCGCGTGCGTCCGTGAGCGGGTTGGCGCCTCCCAGCACCTCGTCCGGCTCCCACCCGAAGGTGGCGGTCGCGGCGCGGTTCCACGTCCGGACGCGCCCCTGCAGGTCCATCGCGATGATGGGCAGCGGTGCGCCGTCGAGCATGATGCGCAGCGAGGCGTTCATCTCGTGCAGCGCTCGCTGGGACTCCTCGACCTGTTCGGCCATGGCGTTGAACGAGGCGCCGAGCCGTCCGAGCTCGTCGGCTCCGAGGACCGTCACCCGCTGTCCCGTCTCGCCGGCCGCGATCGCCTCGGCCGCGACGGTGGTGGCGCGGAGTCCTCGGGTGATGGTTCCGCCGACGATCCAGGCGGCCACCGCGGCGACCATCAGACCCGACGGTACGAGGATGAGGAGACGGAAGAGGAAGGCACGCGCCGCTTCGAGCGCGATGCGCCGCTCCTGCTCGATGACCAGGTACCACGGGGCGGGGGCCAGCGACCGGATCACCGCGTAGTGCGGCTCGCCGTCGCTCCGCGCGTAGGAGACGAGGGCGTTCTGACGGTCGGCCATGGCTTCGGTGGCGATGGGCGGGCCGTCCACCGCTTCGAGCAGGTCGGTCCAGACGTCGTCGCCGCCGAGGAGCATGCGTCCGGGGATGCCGATCAGCTCCATCAGGCTCTCGAGCGCCTCCGGCTCCACCCGGCTGGAGCGCCAGATGACGACGGCGGCGAGCGCCGTCTCGTCCTGCGTCACGGGGGCCACGATCGGATACGCCAGTCCGTCCCCGAGGAGGATGATCGAGCCGATGCCGGCCGAATCGGGGGCGGGAACCGCCGCGCCCGTCGTGACCGCCGTATCTCCGGTGCCCAGCAGCCTTCGACCGTCGAGGTCCCGGAGCTCGACCGCCAGCACGTTGTCCGGCTCTCCGACGCTGTCCAGCGTGGCGAGCGCGCGGGCGTGGTCGGCCGGGTCGCTTTCTCCGGCCACGAAACGTCGGAGCTCGGGGGCCGCGGCCAGATCCGTCGCTTCCCCGAGTCGGTTGGGGAGCGAGGCCACGATGAGATCCGCGAGCTGATCCGTGGCTCGCAGGAGACGCTCTTCGGCGGCGTTCGCGGCGGCGCGGCGGACTTCGCCGTACGCGGCCGCCGACAGCGCGAGGATGACGACCCCCAGGACGCCCGTCAGAATGAGTGGCAGTTTGACCTGGAGCGACGTGTCGCGCAGCATGACTTCCCCCCTTCGGCGGGCCGCTTCGGGACGCGCCGTACTCTATCAGTATCGGACGCACCCTGCTCATCTTGAGGCAGGGGCCGGTGAGCGGGTGACCGGCACCTCGTCTCCCCTCGGCCCGGCACATCCATGACCCTACTCGTCTATGCCGCCATCGGCTTCGGCCTCCTCGCCGTCGTCTTCGGCGCCCTGGCGGCGCGCACGTTCCGATCCAGACGCTGGGTCGGGGCGGCAGGGCGCACGACCGTGTCGGCGCTCTTCCTCTCGCTCGCGGCGCTCTCGGCGACCCTCGCGATCTCGACGCAGGGGTACCGCGCCCTCACCGCCGAAGAGGTCGCGCTGACCATCACCACGGTGCCGACCGGGCCCCATGCCTTCCAGGCCTTCGTGGAGTTCCCGGACGGCCGGGACACGACGCTCGCGGTGCAGGGCGATCAGATTCTGGTGGACGCCCGGATCCTGAAGTGGAAGTACTGGGCCAACGTGATCGGGATGCACACGCACTACGAGATCGACCGCCTCACCGGTCGCTACGTGGACGTCGAGGACGAGCGCAGCCGCCCGCGCACGGTACACGCCCTCGGCGCCGGCAAGCCGTTCGACTTCCACCGGCTCCTCGAGCGGTACACGGTGCTCCGGCTGCTCGCCGACGCGGAGTACGGGTCCGCGACCTACGTCGACGTGACCGAGCCGGCCCGACTGGAGGTCAGGGTGTCGACGACCGGGCTGCTCATGCGGGAGGTTCCGCTCCCCTAGCGCGTCGCTTGCGGATGGCCCAGGCGTACACCCCGGCGTTCAGGAGCACGACGCCGATCCCGAGCGCGATCTGCATCTCGCGCGTGAGGCCCGGCGGGTAGACGAGCCGCACGAGGTACTCGTCGAGGAAGTCGCCCGCGTAGCCTCCCGACCCGGCCATCCGCCGGAGCCGGTTCTCCAGCGGCGTGAGCGGACAGACGACGCCCGAGAGCTCGACGAAGGCGCCCCACCCCGCAAGCGGGAGGTGCACCCACGCCGCGCGAGGCCACCGGAGCGCGAGCAGCCCGCCGAGCGCGACGAAGAGGATGAAGGCGAAGTGTACGAAGACGACGAGCGTGGCGAGCGTCCCGTACATGGCGCCTAGCGGGTCAGCTCCCGGATGACGCCGTCGTGCTTGTTCAGCAGGAAGAGCCGGCCGCCGGGTCCGGTCGCGAAGCGGAGGTCGGTTCGAGAGGCGGCCTCCCGGCCCTGCTCCCCGTTCGTCTCCCGGATGAGCTCGAGGAAGGTGCGCTCGGCCCCGTCATCGCGCAGGAGGACTCGCCGGATCTCCTCCTCGCCGCCGTCGGGCAGGTCGTCCGCCGAGACGTGGAAGATCTCTCCGCTCGGATAGTCTCCGAAGAGGAGTCGGCCGGTGAGCTGCGGGATCGCGTCGCTCCGGTACGCCACGACGCCGGTGATGGCGGCGCGGCCGATCAGGATCGGATCGGCGTGGTCGTACTCGGCGACGGGGAAGGAGAGGTCCGGGTCACCCCGCGGGTCGGACATGTCGAGCTCGCGCCGGCTCACGAAGCGGTAGCTCCCCTCCCAGCTGTTCCAGCCGAGGTCGGCGCCGGCCCACGCGAGGCTCAGCTCCTCGATCTGGTTCTGGCCGATGTCGGCGACGAAGAAGTTGCCGTTCGCCTCGTCCCACCCGAAGCGCTGCGGGTTGCGCACGCCGGAGACCCAGATCTCCCCGAGCGCGCCGCTCCGGGCGGTGTGCGGGTTGTCCGCGGGGATCCCGTACTCACCGTTGGCCGAGCTCGAACCGAGCGGGTCGATTCTCAGGATCTTGCCGAAGATCGAGCCCAGGTCCTGGGAGAGATCGAGCGGGTCACCGCCGCTCCCCCCGTCCGCCACGCCGACGTACAGCATGCCGAAGTCGGGGTCTCCGGGGCCAGCGAGCGGGTTGAAGGCCATGTGCCCGGCGTTGTGGTTCCCGTACGGCTGCTCCACCCGGAGCAGCTCCCGCGGAGGGCCGCCGTCGTAGGCAGCCGCGGTGGCGTCACGCGCCGTCCACTCGAGGAGGACCGTGTCGTGGGTGTCGCCGCCCCCGCCCGGGACGAAATCCGGCGTGGGTCGGGTGTCGGTGACGTCGCCCCAGGTGTAGAGCTTCCCGTAGCCGGGCGTGCCGGGCCGTCCGAACTGAGGGTGGAGCGCGAAGCTCTGGAAGCCGCGCTCGCGCCCCGAGTCCTCGACGGTGTGCCCCCAGCGGGGATCGTCGATGTTCAGATACGGCCGCACGGTGCCGTCGTAGCCGACGGTGTGGAGCGGGCCGCGCATGTCGTTGACGAAGAAGCGGCCGGTCCCGGGCTCGTCCACCATCAGCATCGGACGCGCGGCCTGGCCGTCACTGTCGGGGATCGTGGCGAAGTCGCGCACGCCCACGACGATGACGTCGCGGCGAGTCTCGATCGGCGCCGGAAACGGCGCGCTCTGACACGCCACCGGGGCGGTCGTAAGCAGAGCCGCCAGGGCGAGTGCCCCGGCGGCGTGGGTGGGGTCCCGGAGGGCAGCGGGCATGCGTTCTTCTCCTCAGCTCTCGTTCAGAAGCTCGAGGCGCTTCTGCGCTTCGCGCTTCCCAAGCTTGCGAAGCGCGACGAGGACCGCGAGATGCTCGTCTCCCGGGCGGGTCGTGCCGCTCTCCCAGTTGTACACCGTGGACGCGCTCACGCCCGCGAGCTGTGAGAACTCTTCGCGGGACAGGCCGAGCCGCTCCCGCCGTCGCCGTAGCGCCTTCGGTGAGAACCGCGTCCCCTCGGGCGGAGCCTTCCGGGTCGGCCCCTTCTGGAGGCGCACCGCCTCCCGGGACTCGAGGAAGTCCACCCGGCGCTCGAGGTCGTCCCGGGCCCGCTTCAACTCCGCGATCTCGCGGCGGTACCGGGCGACCGCCTTCTTGGTCGTCTCGAGCTCCGAACGCACTTCGCGGCGCGCGAGGCGCTGGATCTCCTGTCTCAGTACGGACTGCAGGTTCGACATGACAGCTCCCTCTTGGGGGGGGGATGGTGAGGGTACAAGGGAGAGACGCCACCGCCCGAGGTCAACGGTGCGTCGCGCGGTCTTGCCCGGGCGGCGTGACGTTGCCGTGCCGGGGCCGACCCCTAGCTTGGGCGCGACGGGTCGAGGTGCACCCCGGTCCACCCCGAGACCCGCGACGTGAACCCCCCGCCGGAGGCAGGTGATGACGTGTGAGCTTCGGCGCAGGCTGCTCGTGGCGCTGGCCGCGTGCGCGTCCGGGGCTCACCCCCTCGACGCCCAGTCGGATCGCACGATAGTCGGAACGGTCCCGCCCGCGGCCCTCGTCTGCGAGCTACCGGACGGCGCCGCCGGTGCGGGCCCCTCGGCCGCTTCGGTCGACGGACAGCTCTCCGTGGAGTGGAGCGGCGCCACAGGCGAGCGGCTGCGGCTGCGGTTCGGCCTCGCGGGTGCCGCCCCCGTGGTCCGCGAGCTGGCGATCCGGCCCGCCGACGGTGCCTGGGTCACCGTCGCGACCGATCTCGGCATCGAGTACCGGATCGTCGAGGGGCTGCGCAGGATCTCGAACCAGCAGCTCGTCCCCCTGCGCGAGCTGGGCGTCGACATCACGCCGGAGATCGTCGACCGGTACAAGTGGGACGTCTTCTGGGACGCGCCGCTCGACCTCGGACCCGTCGCGGCCGGCCGCAATCCGCCCCCCGCCGAGGGCGTGGCCGACCAGCCGGGCCTGCCCCGATCGCCCGAGGAAATCCGCCGCTCGATCGTCGACTGGTCGACGACCGGGTGCGTCGTGACCCGCGAGGGAGCCCGGCTGCACGTCGACTTCGACGGGCTCACGCTCGGCTCGTTTCGGGGAGGGCTGCGCGTCTCGGTCTACCAGGGAACGAACCTGGTCCACCTGGAAGCGATCGGCGCGACCGATCTGCCTTCCGTCGCGTACAAGTACGACGTCGGACTCACGGGTCTCCCGCTGACCTCCGGGGCCCGTGTGCACTGGAGGGACGTCGCGTCGCAGCCGCAGTCGTACGGGCTCCGGGGCCCGATCAACGACGACCCCGTGCCGCTGCGCGCCGCCAACCGCCTCGTGGTGGCGGAGCTCGAGGGAGCGGCGATCGCGGCGTTCCCGCCGCCACACACGTTCTTCTGGGCGCGTGAAGTCGAGATCAACGTCGGCTACGACTGGTACCGGAAGGACAGCCCGGGCTCGTTCAGCTTCGGGATCCGGCAGGGGGAGGGCGAGGTCGTCGAACGGTACCGGGCGAACTGGTCCCTCTACTCCGCGCCTCCCGGGACCGAGCAGCACATGGCGGCGTTCTTCTATCCGACGCTCGGCGGGGCGACCGAAGCGTTCGACGGCGCGCTGGCCTTCACCAACGGCGACGTCTATCGGCCCGTCCCCGGCTACCGCGTGATGGGGAGCCACTACCATACCGACGTCGGCCGCACCCTGATGGCCACCGGAAGCGTCGATTCGCGGCTGCCCGACTTCGAGGTGCTCCGCTCGGCGGGGCTCGAGATCGTCGGGCCGGTGGATCGCCCGCGAGACGAGACCCAGCTCGAAGAGCTGCGGTGGCTCTTCGAGGGTGCCGCCCGGCACTCCGACGACGACTTCGTGGTCATGCCCCAGATGGAGAACTCGAACCTCCTCGGGGGGCATTGGGACCTCCTCTTCTCGCACCCGGTCTTCTACGTCGACGAGCGGCCGCCCGGTACGCCCCTCGTGACCGACCATCCCGACTACGGACGCGTGTACAACATCGGGAGCGCGGACGACATGATGGCCATGGTCGAGGCCGAGCGGATGCTCATCTACATGCCGCATCCGAGGACCAAGGGCTCGACCGGGTACCCGGACGCGATCCGCGACTCCGCCCCCTTCCTCAACGACCGCTACCGTGGCGTCGGGTGGCGCTGGGGCATGGGCTCGGATCTTTCCGAGCGGAGGCTCTCGGGCAAACGGGTGATCCCGCTGCTCGACGAGATGAACAACTGGATCGCGGACACCGACCTGGAGCTCAAGTCGCTCCTCGCGATCACCGAGACGTACTTCAAGGCGCCGGGCGACGACGTCTACGCCAACGGACCGGTGACGTACCTCCGCATGGACGAGCTCCCGGCGCCGGGGAGCTACGCGCCGATCGTCGACGTGCTGGCTCGGGGTGACTACTTCGTCTCGACCGGTGAGGTCGTCGTGCCTTCCGTCGAGGTCGGAGGATCCGGGGCGGAGGCGAGCGTCACCGCCCGGGTGAGCTGGACGTTCCCGCTCGACTTCGTCGAAGTGGTCTACGGGGACGGCCGCACGACGGAGCGGGTCGTCGTCTCCGCCGCCGAGCTGCCCCCGTTCGCCTCCCGCACCTTCTCGGTGCCCTTCGACGCCACCGGCGTGGCGTG
>CALJLC010000347.1 GCA_937982605.1 uncultured Gemmatimonadales bacterium
CGACCGGGAGCCCGACGCCGATGGCGGCAGCCATCGGCTCGTCGACCATGTAGACCCCCTTGGCACCGGCGGACATGGCCGAGGAGCGCACGGCACGACGCTCGAGCTCCGTGATGCCGGACGGGACGCCGACGATCACGCGGGGCTTGATGCGGAAGATGCGCTTGGAGGTGACCTGCTTCAGGAAGTGCCGGAGCATCATCTCCGTCACGTCGACGTCGGCGATGACGCCGTCCTTGAGCGGGCGGATCGCCTCGATGCCTTCGGGCGTCCGCCCGAGCATGCGCTTCGCCTCGAGCCCGATGCCGAGGATCCGGCGCGAGCCCTTCTCGACCGCGACCACCGAGGGCTCGTTGAGCACGATGCCCTCGCCCTTCACGTAGACGAGCGTGTTCGCGGTGCCCAAGTCGACCGCGATGTCGTTGACCGGGATGAGGCGTCCGGAGTTGAACCAGTTGGAGAGTTCGGGGAGCAACGTCGGAGCTGTCCAGTCAGCGGAATGCGATCAGGAGTGCCGATGTCGGCTCATCGGGCGCGGCCCGATGAACATACGTTTACCGATGGTGGGGTGCCAATACTTTAGCCGCGGTTTCAGGCGGTTCCCGTGCTGCCGAAGCCGCCTTCGCCGCGCTCCGTGGCCGAGACGTCCTCGGCCTCTTCGATGACGGGGGTCTCGAAGCGGGCGAAGACGAGCTGCGCGATGCGCTCACCCCGCTCGAGCGTCACGGGTTCCGGACCGAGGTTCTGGAGGATGACGCGCAGCTCGCCGCGGTAGTCCGGATCGATCGTCCCGGGGCTGTTCGGAAGGGTGATGCCCCGCTTGAGGGCCAGGCCCGACCTGGGCCGGACCTGGCACTCCACGCCTTCGGGCAGCTCCATGACGAGGCCGGTGGCCACGAGCCGGATCTCTCCCGGCTGGAGCGTGACCTCTTCCTCGGCCGACCGGATGTCGTATCCGGCGGCGTGCTCCGTGGCGCGCTCCGGGAGCGGGAGGTCGGGGTTCGACTCGAGGCGACGGAAGCGAACCTGCACGCTGCCGCCCCTACGCCTGCTTCGCCGCGCCGAGGAAATGGTCGACGTCGCGGCAGTCCATCCCGAACGCCTCCGCCACGCCTGCGTAGGTGACGTGCCGGTTGACGACGTTGACCCCGAGCTTGAGCGCCGCGTTGTCCCGACACGCCTGCTGCCACCCCTTGCCGGCCAGCTGGAGCGCGTAGGGGAGCGTGGCGTTCGTGAGCGCGAGCGTGCTGGTCCGCGGTACTCCGCCCGGCATGTTCGCCACGGCGTAGTGGATCACGCCGTCCACCGAGTAGACCGGATCGTTGTGCGTGGTCGGCTTCATCGTCTCCACGCAGCCGCCCTGGTCGATGGCGACGTCGACGATCACGGTGCCGTCCCGCATGATCGAGAGATCTTCCCTCGTGATCAGGCTGGGCGCCTTGGCGCCCGGGATCAGCACCGCGCCGATGACGAGGTCGGCGTCCTCGATCTGCTTGCGGATCGCATACCGCGTGGAGAAGAGCGTGCTGCAGTTGGCCGGCATCACGTCGTCGAGATAGCGGAGGCGGTCGAGGTTGATGTCCATGATGAAGACGTTGGCGCCGAGGCCGCACGCCATCTTCGCGGCGTTGGTGCCCACCACCCCGCCGCCCAGGATCACGACCTTGCCCGGGTTCACGCCGGGGACGCCTCCGAGGAGCACGCCCAGCCCGCCCTGCGGCTTCTCGAGGTACTTGGCGCCTTCCTGGACCGCCATCCGACCGGCGACCTCGGACATCGGGGTCAGCAGCGGGAGCTCACCGGTGGGGAGCTCGACGGTCTCGTAGGCGATCGCGATCGCGCCCGAGTCGACGACGGCTCGCGTGAGCTCCTCCGACGCCGCGAAGTGGAAGTAGGTGAAGATCACCTGTCCGTCCCGCATGCGGGGCCACTCGGGGGCGATGGGCTCCTTGACCTTCATGATCATCTCGGCCTTGGCCCACACCTCGTCGGCGGTGCCGAGGATCGTCGCGCCGGCGTTCTCGTAGAAGTCGTCGGTGAATCCGCTGCCGAGACCGGCGCCCTTCTCGACGTAGACCTCGTGCCCGCCCTGGCTGAGCATCTCCGCCCCGGCCGGGGTCAGCGCGACCCGATACTCCTCGGGTTTGATCTCCTTCGGTACGCCAATCAGCATCTCGGTCTCTCTGCGTTGGGTGGTGACGTTGGCGGTCGGCCGTCAGTCGACGGGGCCGAGCCTGAGTTCCAGGTGTCGTTCGGGGTCGTAGTAGCCGCGCGCCAGGCGGCGGACGTCGTCGGGATCCACGGCCTCGACCCGCGCCAGCAGCTCGTCCAGCGTCAGGAAGGGCTCGTCGTGCATGGCGGAAGCGGCCAGCCGGTGCAGGCGCGCACCCGTCGACTCGAGGGAGAGCATGATCTGACCCTTGACCTGCTGCTTGATCCGCTCGAGCTCGGGCTCCGGCAGCCCTTCCGCGGCGACGCGCCCGAGCTCGCCGCGCACCGCCTCCGAAGCGGCCTCCGCCGAGCCCGGCCGGGTGCCGACGTAGACGCCGAGCAGCCCGGCCGCGCCGTAGAAGCTCTGATAGGTGAAGATCGAATAGCACAGGCCCAGCTCCTCGCGCACACGCTGGAAGAGACGTGAGCTCATGCCGCCGCCGAGCGCCGAGGAGAGGAGAATGAGGGCGTAGCGGTCCGGATCGGCGTGGGGCGGGCCGTCGGTGCCGAAGACGATGTGCGTCTGCGCCGTGTCGCGGGATACCCGCTCCAGCCCGCTCCTGGTCGTCGGGGCCGGATCGACCGAGGCCGATCCCGACCCGGCGTGAGCGGCGCCGAAGAGCTCGGACACGCGCGTTACGAGCTCGTCGTGATCGACGCTGCCCGCCGCCGAGACGAGCAGGTTGCTCCCGACGTAGTGACGCTCGTGCAGGTCGCGCAGCGTATCGGCAGACATCGCGGACACCGACTCCTCGGTGCCGAGGATCGAACGTCCATACGGATGTCCGTTCCACAGGCGATCCGAGTGCAGCTCGAAGACGAGATCGTCCGGCGTGTCCTCGACCTGCGCGATCTCCTCGAGCACGACCTGCCGCTCCAGGGTGAGGTCCGCCGCGTCGAGCCGGGGCGCGAGGACGAGATCCGCGAGCACGTCGAGGGCTTCGGGCACGTGCTCGTCGAGCACGCGTGCCTGATACGACGTGTGCTCCCGGGTCGTGTAGGCGTCCAGCGACCCGCCCAGGGCCTCGAGCGACTCCGCGATCTCGAGCGCGGTCCGCCGGGCGGTTCCCTTGAACACCATGTGCTCGAGCAGGTGGCTCACGCCGATCTGCTCGGGATGCTCGTGCGCGGAGCCGTGGCGTACCCAGACGCCGACGGCGGCGGAGCGGACCCCGGGGATCCGCTCGCTCCGGACGCGGATTCCGTTGTCGAGCGTCGTCTCGACCATCCCGTCGGAGGCCTCGGCGGCCGGTGCGCCGGCCGGAGCCGCACCTTGTGAAACGACTGAGGAGGGCACGGGCCCTCGCCCATGCCCTCCCCGTGCTGTCACGACCCGCACCGCATCACCTCACGACGACTCGACGCGGGGCCCGGCTCAGCCCTCGGCCGCGCCCACCGTCGCCGCTTCCTCGGCCATAGCGGCCTTCCGGGAGAGGCGCAGGCGGCCCTTCTCGTCGATCGAGAGGAGCTTCACGCGGACGATGTCGCCCTTCTTCACCACGTCCTCCGTCTTCTCCGTGCGCTGCTCCTGCAGCTCGGAGATGTGGCAGAGGCCCTCGGTGCCGGGCATGATCTCGACGAAGGCGCCGAAGGTGGTCGTGTTCTTGACCGGCCCCTCGTAGATGCGGCCGACCTCCGGGTCCTTCACGATCGCCTCGATCATCTCGCGGGCTCGGGCGCCGGCCTCTCCGGAAACGGCCGCGATCTTCACGATGCCCGAGTCGTCGATGTCGATCGTGGCGCCGGACTCCTCCTGAATGGCCCGGATCGTCTTGCCCTTCGGGCCGATGACCTCGCCGATCTTCTCGGGGTTGATCTGGATCGAGACGATGCGCGGCGCGTAGTCGGAGAGCTCGTCGCGATGCGACGCGAGCGCCTTGTCCATCTGGTCGAGGATGTGCATCCGACCCCTCGTGGCCCGCTCGAGGGCCTCCTTCAGGAGGTCGACGGTCAGCCCCTCGATCTTGATGTCCATCTGGATCGAGGTCACGCCGTTGCGCGTGCCCGCGACCTTGAAGTCCATGTCTCCGAGCGCGTCCTCGAGACCGAGGATGTCGGTGAGGATGGCGACGTCGTCGCCTTCCTTGATCAGCCCCATGGCGACGCCCGCGCACGCCGCCCGGATGGGCACGCCCGCGTCCATGAGCGCCAGCGACGAGCCGCACACCGTGGCCATCGACGACGAGCCGTTGGACTCGAGGATGTCCGAGACGATACGGATCGTGTAGGGGAAGTCGTCGTAGGCCGGCAGCAGGGGCTGGATGGCCCGCTCCGCCAGGTTCCCGTGCCCGATCTCGCGACGCGACGTGCCGCGGTACGGACGCGCCTCGCCGACCGAGAACGGCGGGAAGTTGTAGTGGAGCATGAACGACTTCGTGATCTCCTCGCGCGTGTCGATCGAGTCGATCCGCTGCTCGTCGCGCGCGGTACCGAGCGTCACGACGGCGAGCGCCTGCGTCTGGCCGCGGGTGAAGAGCGCGGAGCCGTGCGTCCGCGGAAGCACCCCGACCTCCGACGTGATCGACCGGATCTCGTCGAGGCCACGCCCGTCGGCCCGCTCGCCCTTGGTCAGGATCTGCTGGCGCATCGTCTTCTTCTCGATGCCCCGCAGGATCTCGCCGACGTCCTTTTCGTTCTCGAGGAACTCGTCGTCCTCGTCGTTCAGCGTCGCGACGACGTCCTCGGTCACCGCAGCCATCGCCTGGGAACGCTCCTGCTTGTCGCGCAGGTTGAGCGCCTCGGCCACCTTCCCGGCGGCGAGGCCCTCGACCTTCGCCTTCAGCGCGGCGTCGGGCTCGACCGGCGACCACTCCATGTCCGGCACGCGGTGCCCCTCCAGGAACTCGTCCTGGAGCGCGCACAGCTCCTTGATGGCGTCGTGGGCCACCTGCAGGCCATCGAGGATCTCCGCCTCCGGGACCTCGAGCGCCCCGCCCTCGACCATCGTGATCGCGTCGGCGGAGCCGGCGACGACGACGTCGACGTCGGAGTACGCGAGCTGCTGGAACGTCGGGTTGACGACCCAGTTGCCCTGAATGCGACCGACACGCACCGAAGCGACCGTCGTGTTGAACGGCACCTTCGACATGTTGAGCGCCACGGACGCGCCGATGAGCGCCAGAACGTCCGCGTCGTTCTCCTGATCCGCCGACAGGATGAAGCACGCGACCTGGGTCTCGTGCATGAAGCCGTCGGGGAAGAGCGGCCGGATGGGCCGGTCGATCTGGCGGGCGGACAGGATCTCCTTCTCGCCCGGCCGGCCTTCGCGCTTGAAGAAGCCGCCGGGGATCTTGCCCGCGGCGTACGACTTCTCGCGGTACTCGACCGTGAGCGGGAAGAAGGGCAGGTGCGTGGGGCTGTCCTGCACGGTGACCGCGCAGAGCACGACGGTCTCGCCGTACTGCACCAGACACGAGCCCTGGGCGAGCTTGGCCATCCGGCCGATCTCGAGCGACAGGGTGCGCCCTGCGAAGGGACGCTCCAACCTCTGAATCATGTTCTCTCACTTCGTCGTTGCGACCGGGGACGGTCCCCGGTCAGGAATCGTGTGCCGAAGCGAGCGGGTCCGGAGGAGAGAGCGACCGCCGCCGAGGGCACGGAGGCTCCGTGCGCTCGTGAAGCAGCGAAAGTTGTAGGCCGTCTCCCACCCGAGGCTCGCACGCCTTCGGCCGAGCTGCCGACGCGGCCGCACCTGCGGTCCGGTCGGGTCCTGCATGCGGCGCGAATCGGGGAAGCTCCCCCGCCGCGACGCGGGTGTCCGGCGTCTCCTCGGGCCGGACGGTCTTCGAGCTACGCGAAAGCCCCCGACCTGACGGACGGGGGCGCTCGCCGATCAGTGACGCAGTCCGAGGTCCGCGATCAGCTCGCGGTACCGCTCGACGTCGGTGTTCTTGAGATACTCCAGGAGGCGCCGGCGGCGACCCACCATCTTGAGCAATCCCTGACGGGAGTGGTGGTCCTTCTTGTGCGAATCGAAGTGATCCCGGAGATCGTTGATCCGCGCCGTGAGGAGCGCGATCTGAACGGGTGCGCTGCCCCGGTCGTTCTCGTGGAGCTGGTACTTCTTGATGATGTCTTCCTTTACGACCGCCATCGGCGTCGTGCCTCCTCGAGAGTCCAATGCTGCAAGGGAAGCGATGTGGGCCGCCCGAACGGGGCCCTTTCTTCGTCAGCCTGAAAAGGTAGAGGAAACGGGGATATCCGTCTACCGGGTGTCGGGCTCGGCTACCGCCGCCCGCGCCTCTTCGACGTCCACGCGGATCTGGCGCACGAGGGCGTCGACCGTGGTGAACGGTTCGACACCGCGCAGCCGACGGACGAAGTCCACGCGAACCTCCTCTCCGTAGATGTCGGCGTCGAAGTCGATCAGGTGCAGCTCGATCGACGGCGGAGAGCCCTTGAAGGTCGGACGCGGTCCGAGATGAAGGGCGCCCGCGTGGGTGCCACCCCGCAGGACGCCGCGCACGGCGTAGATCCCCTGGCGGGGGATGAGCTTGTCCCCGCCGCCCACGCTCAGGTTGGCGGTCGGAAAGCCCAGCCCCTTCCCCCGGCCGTCACCCTTCACCACGATGCCCCGGATCGAGTAGGGTCGCCCCAGGCAGACCCGGGCCTCGTCGACGCTCCCCTCCGCGACGAGCGCGCGGATGCGGGACGACGAGACCGCGCCACCTCCGGCTGCGACCGGCTCCACCACGTCCACCGTGAAGCCGAGCTCGCGCCCGATGCGCTGGAGCGTCTCCGGATCACCCTCGCGCCCCCGACCGAAGCCGTGATCGTACCCGATCACCAGCTCCTCGACACCGAGCCGACCGACGAGGATCTCCTCGACGAACCGCCGGGGCTCGTAGCGCGAGAGTGCCTCGGTGAAGGTCAGGAAGACGGCCCAGTCGAGGCCGCTCTCGGCGAGGATCTCCTTCTTCTCGACCGGGGTGGTGAGGAGCGGCGGCGCGTGCTCGGGGCGCACGATCCGGAGCGGATGCGGGTCGAAGGTGACCAGGACGCTGCGCCGGCCCGTGGCCTCGGCCCGTGCGCGGATCTCCTGCAGGACCGCCCAGTGCCCGAGGTGCACGCCGTCGAAGGTGCCGACGGTGGCCACCGTGCCCCGGTCCCTCGGCAGTCCCGGAGGGTGCGGCCACTGGATCGGGTTCACGGCCCGAAGACCTTCCGGGGCCGCAGCACCCCGTCGTCGAGCTCGGCGATGGCCAGCAGCGCGCCGGCGTGTGCCACCGCCACGGGCTCGCCGGGCTCGCCCCCGGTGTCCTCGGGCGCCTCCCCTCCCGCTTCGGCCGGGGGCTCGATGCGCAGGCGCTGACCGTGACGGAGGCGCTCGGCCGCCCCGGCGTCGACGTCGATGCCCCGCAGGTGCGCGAGCGCGGCCACCGGGTCGATCCGTGCCCGCGCGACCGCGTCGGCGTCGCCGAGCCGGTCCATCGGGACGGCACCGGAGACGTCGAAGCGACCCACCGCGGTCCGCCGCAGCGCGGTCAGGTGGGCACCCACGCCGAGCGCTGCCCCGAGGTCGCGGGCCAGGGCGCGGACGTACGTGCCGCTCGAGCAGCGCACGGCGAAGCGGACCTCCGGGAGCGCCAGCTCGAGC
>CALJLC010000348.1 GCA_937982605.1 uncultured Gemmatimonadales bacterium
GACGGCCGGGTGCGGGCCCGCGTCGCGGCGCTCCCGGGCCCCCGGGGGCGGGTGGACTCGGTCCTGGTCGAGGGCACCGATCGGCTGGATCGACGCACCGTCCGCAGAGAGATCCCGGTCCGCGTCGGCGACTGGTACGACCAGCGGGCGCTCGAGGAGGGCGAGGCCGAGGTCTTCGAGCTCGAGATCGTTCGGCGTGCGCTCGGCGACCTGCCGGACGATCAGCCCCGCGACTCGACGGTGACGGTGCGCTACCGCGTCGAGGAGGGGAGTCCGCGCCTCGTTTGGGGACGCGTCGGATATCGGACGTCGGCGGGCGCGGTGGCGGAAGGGCACTGGGTCCATCGCAACGCCTTCGGCGGTGCTCGCTCCCTCACGGCCTCCGGTGTCGTCGAGACGGGGTGGGGGGCCATCGAGACCATCGAGGCGCGGCGCTACGGTCTCTCGTTCGCGCTCCGCCAGCCGTTCCTCGGGCATCGCCGGCTCTCGCTCAGCGTGGCGCCCTTCGGTCGCTTTCGCGACGACTTCCGGGACGAGAGCGTCGAGCTCGGATTCGAGACGGGGCTGATCTACCAGATCGAAGCCCTTCGACACGTCTCGCTCCGCCACGAGATCGGGCAACGCCGGCTGCGCGACGTCGTGCAGCTCGGCCCGGTGGCGGAGCGGGTGGCCGCCGGGGACAGCGCGTACGCCACCACGTTCGTGACGAGCGCCCTCTCTCTGGTGGCCTCCTACGGCCGCCTCGACGACCGGCTCTCACCCCGCTCCGGGTATCTCGTGCGACCGATCCTCTCCTTCTCGGGCCCCTTCGGCATCGGAGACGTGACGTACGCTCGTGCCGCCGTGGAGGCGCTCGCCGCCGTACCGCTGGGCGGGGAGGTCTCGCTCGTCCTCCGGGGCAGCGCCGGCCGCCTCTTCCCACGGGGGGAGAGCGACCCCCCCGTGGGCAGCCCACGCACCCGCGCGCTGGCCGGACTGCGCGGCGTCATGTTCACGCTCGGTGGCACGGGGGACGTGCGGGGGTGGAGTCGCGAGCTCCTCGGCTCGAAGATCCCCGACCTCGCCGATCCGGCGGCGGGGACGGTGGACGCGGCGCGTTACCTGCCGGCCGGCGGCCTCGCTCGCCTCTCGGGTCAGGTGGAGCTCATGTTGCCGTTCCCGGGCCTCGGTCCGCGACACCGCACCTTCGCCTTCTTCGACTCGGGCCGCCTGTGGAGCCCCGGCTCGCGGTTCGACCCCGCCGACCCGGAGCTGGTCAGCGAGACGTGGCAGCACGCGGTGGGGGGCGGGATCGAGCTCGGAACGCTGGTGGGTCCGGTCCGCGTGGGCGTCGGCTACAAGGTCGATCCGACCCCGATCGACCTCCGCGACGCCGGAGACGTCGCGGCCGCGCTCGCAGCCGGCGTGCCGCTCACCTCCGTGCCCGCGAGCGACCGTCGCCGCTGGCGGCTCCACCTCTCGATCGGGCGGTCGCTGTGAGTGCGGGCGACGGCGGGGCCGCCGGGACCCGACTCGGGCTGCGGTCCCTCGTCCGGGATGCGGTGGTGGCGTTTCTCGAGGACGGCGTCGCGGCGCGAGGGGCTGCCCTCGCGTACTACGTGCTGCTGTCTCTCGGGCCGCTCCTCGCGTTCACCGTGGCCGGACTCGGTCTCTTCCTGGCAGACCGGCCCGTTCGTCCCGTCGTCGTCGAGCAGATCGGCGCCTTCGCGGGACCCCGCGCGGGAGAAATCGTCGGCACGGTGATCGCGGAGATCCAGCGCCCGTCGCTCCTGACGCCGACCGCGATCGCGGGGGCTCTGGTCCTGCTCTTCGGGGCGACCGCGGTGTTCGCCAACCTCCGCGGGTCGCTCGACGAGATCTGGGGTGTCCAGCCCGACGTCGAGTCCTACCGCGACCACCTCGTCGCGTTCTTCGTGACCCGCGTGCGCGCCGCGCTCGTCATGGCCGTGACCGGTCTGATCCTGGCGGTGTCCTTCGTCGTCACGACCGGGTTCGCGGTCGTCGTTCGGCTGCTGGAAGGCCGTATTCCGTTCGAACCGCTCGTCGTCCAGGCTCTCGACGCGGCCGCCTCGATCGTCGTCTTCGGAGCCCTCTTCGGGGCGCTCTTCCGGGTCCTCCCCTCGGTGCGCATCGAGTGGTCGAGCATCTGGGTCGGCTCGTTCCTGACGGCGACGCTCTTCGTGATCGGCAAGGCGGTGATCGGCTTCGTCATCGCCGCCGCTTCCTGGACGACCTACTACGGACCCGGCGCCGCGGTCGTCGCCTTCCTCTTCTGGATCTACCTCTCCGCTCAGATCTTCTTCTTCGGCGCGGAGCTCATCCAGGCGCTGTCGCGACATCGAGGGGGTGCCCTGGCCGAGCAAGGGCCCGAGGCGTCCTAGCCGGCGCGTACGCCGCACACCCCCGGGGCCACGGTTCGCTCTCGCCCGGAGACGTGCTCGCTCACGCCCGGGGCCGCAGCTCGCTGACGCTCTGCAGCCCGGTCGCCACCTCCGGGATGATCCCGAGCTCGACGTAGATCGGCCGGATCAGCTCCCTCAGCATCGGGAGCTTCAGGAACGCCCACGCCGAGAGGGCGAGGCAGCCCGCGCCTCCCAGCGCCACGGCGACGGGAGCTCCGACGTGGGTCGCCACGAAGCCGCCGACGAGACCGCCGACCGGGGTGGTGCCGACAAACGCCATCGTGTACAGGCTCATCACACGTCCGCGCATC
Organism: uncultured Gemmatimonadales bacterium; assembly: GCA_937982605.1. GTDB lineage: Bacteria > Gemmatimonadota > Gemmatimonadetes > Longimicrobiales > Gaopeijiaceae > UBA2589. The sequence continues at coordinate 2,714 of CALJLC010000348.1, forward strand.
TCTTCGCGGACGATGGTCTGCAGGACGGTGTTCACCGATGCGGTCACGAGGATCATCGAGACGCCGCTGATCACGAGCAGTGCGCAGGAGAGGACGACGTTGCGAGACAGGGCGAAGCCCACGAGGGAGAGGCCGAAGACGGCCGTGCCCCGTGCGATCACCACGCCCAGCCCGCGCACGGTGCTCCTCGACGCCAGAGACAGCGCGCCCACGAGCGAGCCGAGCCCCGCGCACGACGTGAGCAGGCCCAGCGTGCCCGCGTCGCCTCCGAGCACGTCCCGGGCGAATACGGGGAAGAGCACGACGTACGGGATCCCGATGAGGGAGACGAGGGAGAGAAGGATCAGGAGGTCCCGGATCGGGGGAGAGCCCGCGGCGTAGGTGAGCCCCTCCCTCATCGTGCGCCACACCGATCCCGGCGGCCGCTCGGCGTCACCCGGCACGCGCAGCATGGCCAGGGCGCCGAGCACGCCGAGGTACGAGACGGCGTTGACGACGAACACCGGGCCTTCCCCGACCAGCCCGATGAGGAAGCCCCCGATGGCGGGCCCCACCAGACGGGCGGCGTTGAACATCGAGGAGTTCAGGGCGATGGCGTTGGGCAGATCGTCGGGGTCGCCGATGAGTCGGATCATGAGCGACTGCCGGGCCGGCACGTCGATCCCGTTGATGAGGCCGATGAGCACGGCCAGCACCACGAGGTGCCACACCGCCACGGTGCCCGTGATGACGAGCAGCGCCACCGTCGTGGCCTGGATCATCGAGAGGATCTGGGCCACCACGACCATCCGGTACCGGCTCCAGCGGTCGGCGAGCGCCCCGGCGAAGGGCGCCATGAGGAACGCCGGGAACTGGCTCGCGAAGCTGATCACGCCGAGCAGGAAGGCGGAGCCCGTGAGCCGGTACACGAGCCACGCCATGGCCACCTGCTGCATCCACGTGCCGACCAGAGAGACGGCCTGACCCGTGAAGAAGAGGCGCAGGTCCCGGTGACGGAGTGCGCGGAAGGCGAGTCGGAAGCGCGCAGGCACGTGGGAGCGTAACGGAGCCGGCCGCGCCCTTCCAGTCGTGGTCCGTCCGGGCGCCGGATCTCGCCTTCTCTCCTGAAGGGGTCCCGATGCGGACCCCCGGACCTCGAGACCACGGGAGTGCCATCATGTCACGCTCGCTCAGCCTGCTGCTCGCGGGATTCCTCTTCGCGGCCCCGGCGGCCGCCCAGCCTCTCTTCGAAATCGAGCTGGGCGGGGGCTTCACCTTCGTCGACGTCGAGGGCGTCGCGGACGCGGACGGAGCCGTCGCCGAAGACTGGAACCAGCCTTCCTTCCGCGGCTCCGCGCGAGCCCTGTTCGGGGCGGAAGGCGGAATCCGCTACGGAGCGGAACTCGGCTACCAGTCCCTCTACTGGTACTCCGTGCGGATCCCCTTCGGCTCCCAGCCCATCCGACGGGAGTACACCGTGACCGCGATGTCGGCCATGGGGCTCGCTCGCCTGGACGCCGGGTCGGCCCTGGTCGACCTCGGCGCGGGGCTCGCCTTCCTCGACGATCCGGCGCCGCTGCTCAGCGTCGCGGTCGGCTGGGAGGTCGCCGAGCGCCTCTCCATCAAGGTGCGCGCGGACGGCATGATCGCGTCCCAGCCGACCGTTCCGCTCGGTCTCGGCATCAGCTACGGCTTCCAGCCGCGCGGACGCTGATGGCCGTGCCCCGGCTCCGCCCCACGCCGTCCGGTGGGACGGGGCCGGGGCGGGCCCCGCACTGGCCGGCCCGGACGCGGTGGTCTACCTCTCATCGGGGGAGCGGCCCGCCTGGCCGCTCGATCGGACCCGCCGGGGGCAGGCCACGGATGAGCGAAGCCGGAGACGTCACGCGGATTCTCCAGGACGTGGGCGGCGGACGGCGTGACGCCATGGACCGCCTGGTCCCCCTCGTGTACGACGAGCTCCGCCGGATCGCGCGGGCGCATCTGAGTCGCGAGCGCCCGGACCACACCCTCAGCTCCACGGCGCTGGTCCACGAGGCGTACGTCAAGCTGATCGACATCGAGCAGGTGAGCTGGCAGGACCGCGCGCACTTCTTCGCGGTGGCCGCGCGTCAGATGCGGCGCATCCTCATCGATCACGCGCGCACGCGCGGGCGGGCCAAACGGGGCGGGGACGCGGTCGTCGTCACGCTCGACGAGGTCGCCGATCTGCCCGGCGCGAGCCCCGAGGCGCTGATCATGCTGGACGACGCGCTCCGGAGGCTCGAGGAGCTCGACGAGCGCCAGTGCAGGGTCGTCGAGTGCCGCTGCTTCGTCGGCCTCTCCGTCGAGGAGACGGCGGAGGCGCTCGGCACCTCCGCCACCACCGTGAAGCGGGACTGGGCCTTCGCGCGGGCGTGGCTCAACGAGCAGCTCTCCGACGGTGCCGACGGATGAGCGGGTGCCGGGACGGATCGCGGTGAGCACCGCTCCGGAAGGCTGGGCCCGGCTCCAGTCCCTCTTCGAGGAAGTCCTCGACCTTCCGGCGGAGCGGCGCGCCCCGTGGCTGGTCGAACACGTCGAGGACGAGGAGCTCCGTGGCAAGGTGTCGCGGCTGATCTCGTCGCACGAGCGCGAGGGACCGTTCGATGCGCTCACGGGCGCGCTGGCGACGTTCGGCGCCGGCGGCGGACGCTCCGACGAGGTCCCGGCTCGCATCGGCGCCTACCGGGTGGAGCGCCTGCTCGGGGAGGGCGGCACGGCCCGCGTGTACGCTGCGCTCCACGACGGCCACTCGTCGGCCGCGCGGGTGGCGATCAAGGTTCTCCGGGCCGAAGCGGACAGCGAACGGGTGCGGCGACGCTTCCTCGCCGAGCGGGAGATCGTGGCGGGACTGCACCACCCCGGCATCGCGCGGTTCCTCGACGCGGGCTTCACGCCGGAGGGGGACCCGTACCTGGTCACGGAGTTCGTGGACGGTCGTCCGATCGACCGCTACGTGAAGGAAGAGGAGCCCACCGAGGAGGCCCGCATCTCGCTCTTCCTGCAGGTATGCGACGCCGTGGAGGCCGCGCACGCCGTCGGGGTCGTCCATCGCGACCTCAAGCCCGGCAACGTGCTGGTCGACGGGGAAGGACGGGCGCGACTCCTCGACTTCGGCATCGCCAAGGTCCTGGAGGACGCGGCGTTCCCCGAGCTTCGCAGGAACACGAGCGCCGGCGTGCGGCTCCTGACCTTCCGTTACGCCTCCCCGGAGCAGCTGCGGGGCGAGGCGATCACGCCGGCCAGCGACGTCTATCAGCTCGGCCTGCTCCTGTACCGCATGCTCTCCGGCCGGTTGCCCCGCATCTCCTCCAAGTTCGTCGAGGGCCCCGCGACGCGGCCGCCGCGGGCGCACGGCGACGGAGCGCACACGGAGCTTCCCGACCCGCTCGAGCCCGTCGTGGCGCGCGCGCTCGCCTCGAACCCGGCCGACCGCCACGGCTCGGCGGGCGCGCTGGCGGCGGCGGTCCGGCGCGCCTTCGACGCCCCCCGTCCCGCCGCCACCGTGGCGGATCGCCTGCGCAGCTGGCTGGGGCTCACTCCGCCCTGAGCGCCCGGGCCGGGTCCACCGAGGTCGCGCGGGCGGTCGGCACCATCGCCGCCGCCACCCCCACGAGGACGACGAAGACCGCGCTCGCCGCGAAGCTGGCCGGATCGGCCGGCGTGATGCCGAAGAGGAGCGATCGGATGGTCCGGGCCAGCCCCCACGCCGCGGCGAGGCCGACCGCGCCCCCGAGGAGAACGGGCCGGAGCGCCTGGGTCAGCACCCCCCGGGCCACGAGGGCCCGATCCGCGCCGAGCGCCATCCGGATCCCGATCTCCCGCACGCGGCTGGCGACGAGTCGCGCCACGAGGCCATAGGCGCCGAGCCCACACAGGATCAGGCCGATGGCGCCGAAGGCCAGCAGCAGCAGCATGTTGAAGCGAGGGCGAGCGAGGAGGTCGTTCAGCAGGTCCTGGAGGCGGCGCGCGTCCTGGAGCCCGAGGCCCGGATCGACCTCGGAGACCGCCGCCCGGACAGGACCGACGATCGCGACGTCCGGCCGCTCGGGACGGACCAGCAGCGTGGTCGCATTCGTGGGGAAGTGCGTCAGCGGCACGTAGAGCGCGGGGCCGGCGGGCTGGTCCGGCCCGAGGAAGCGCACGTCCCGCACCACCGCGGCGATCTCGTAGACCCCGTCGAGGCCCCACGCCCGCTGCGCCGTCGGGACGACGACCCGCGCGCCGACGGGAGAGCGCCCCTCGAAGAAGGCGCGAGCCAGGCTCTCGTTCACGACCGCCAGGCCGATCTCGCGGTCCTCGTCCGCCGTGGTGGGGAGCCGGCCGTCGACCAGATCGATGCCGACCGTCTCGAAGTACCCGGTCCCGAAGGGCCGGAGGCTCGCCGACGGTGCGGACTGACTCGCCGTGAGCTCGACGCCCTCGATCAGGAAAGAGTCGCCCCAGTTGCGCTCGAGGGGATGGTCGTAGGCGACGGCCGCCGACGCCACGCCGGGCAGCTCGGCGACCCGCCGACGCACTTCCTCGAGCACGTCGGGAGGCGCCGGGACGGACATCGCCCACGTTTCGGGCGCGGCGAAGCCCGGATCGACCGCCCGGAGCTGCGCGTAGCTCCGGGACAGCAGGGTGGCACCCACGAGCACCACGACGCACAGCGCCGCCTGGAGGCCGACCACGTAGCTCTGGAACCGCCGCCGCCCGATGCCCCGGGTCTGGCGCTCCCGACCGGCGGGCCCGGTCGCCCGGCCCCGACCGAGCCAGGGAACGAAGCCGAGGGCCAGCGCCGCCACGCCACCCGCGAGCAGCGTCCAGGCCAGCACGCCCCCGCCGACCTCCACGGTGGCCAGGCGGGGAATCTGATACGGCACGAGCGACCTCATGGCGTCGAGGCCGGAGCGCGCGACGACGACGGCGGCCACCGAAGCCAGCGCGGCCACGAGCGAGCTCTCGAGGAGCGCCTGGCGGAGGAGTCGGCCGCGCGAGGCCCCCAGCGCGGCGCGGACGGCCGCATCGGGCGCGCGGTCGTCCGCGCGCAGGGCGAAGAGCGATCCGACGTTGACCACCGCGATCAGGAGCACGAGGCCGACGGAGCCCAGCAGCG
>CALJLC010000349.1 GCA_937982605.1 uncultured Gemmatimonadales bacterium
GGCTCGGCTGGGGGCGTGGATCCGCCGTCGTCGTCGGAGGAGAGCAGCGCTTCGATCGGCTGATCGAGGACGCCGGCGCGCTCGGAGGCGACGATCAGCTCCTCGACCTCGGCGCGCAGCGTCTCGTTTCCGGCGCACACCTCGTCGAGGAAGCTCTGCCGCTCGGAATCGGGCAGGGCGATCACCCGCTCGAGGATCTCTCCGACGCGGGTGGGGCTGAGATCACGCCTGGGACGCTCGTCCGCCATCGTGCGACTCCCGTCGGCTCGTTCGTCGTCGGGCGCCACCGCGTGGTACACACCCTCCGGACTGACAGGAGAACGCCTCGGGGCGGCTCACGCGAGTCCGGGCCAGCCCGTACCTGGTTTTACGTTGCTTCCGACCGACGTCATGTCGAACATTTCGAGGACGGCCCCGCCCCCGAGCGATCGGGTCCTCCCCACCCTCGAGAGATGCACACGGACAGCCCCGCACAAACAAGGATCCTCCTCGTCGACGACGAGGAGGCGGATCGCGTCGGACTGGCGACGATCCTGGAGGGGGCCGGCTTCAGCGTCGAGGTCGCCGAGTCGGGCAACGAGGCGATCCAGAGCTTCGTCCGCAACCCGTGCCGCGTCGTCGTCACCGACGTGGTCATGGACGACGGCGACGGCGTGGATCTGGTCCGGATGCTCCGTCAGCTCCGCCCCGACGCGTCGGTGATCGCCGTGACCGGGAAGGGCTCGGCCGCGGTCGGGGCCGCGCGCACGATGGGCGTGCGCCACGTGCTCGAGAAGCCGGTCGACGCCGACGTGCTCGTCGGGGCGGTGCGGGAGGTGCTCGGTCTGGAGGGCGGGTCGGTCACACCACCCGCGTGACGCCTCAGCTCCGGCTGGCGTCGCGAATGGCGCGGAACTCGGTGCCCTCGTTCCAGTTGGGCCACGCATCCGAGTCGATCACCTGGCGGCCCATCTCGTAGTAGAGGCGCACGTCCGGCACGGCCCCGCTGAGGTCCCACGTGTCGTCGTACTCGTCGGTCACCATGTGGTAGCGCTCCGCCGTGTACCGGGCGTTCATCTCGCGACCGTACTCCTCGCCCCGCTCCACGTGATCGATCCCGTGCTCGGGGTAGATCATCGGCACGCCCATCTTGGCCAGCTCGAAGTGGTCGGAGCGGAAGTAGTAGCCCTTCTCCGGTTCCGGATCGGCGACGACCCGTCGGCCCTGTGCTCCCACCGCGCGGTCGGCGATGGCGTCGAGCTCGGACATGCCGTAGCCGATGACGACGAGGTCGTTCGTCGGTCCGAAGTTGCTCAGGCCGTCCATGTTCAGCCCGGCCACGGTCTGGCCGAGCGGCACGATCGGGTTGGCGGCGTAGTGCTTCGAGCCGAGCAGCCCCTGCTCCTCGGCGGTCACGGCCAGGAAGAAGATCAAGCGGCACGGTGCCGTCCCTCGAGTGGCGTATGCCTCGGCGAGCTCGAGCAGGGCGGCTGTACCCGAGGCGTTGTCGAGCGCGCCGTTGTAGATGCCGTCCTCGCCTGCCGCCTCGAGGGCGGCGTCGGTGCCGAAATGGTCCCAGTGGGCCATGTAGACGAAGTACTCGTCGGGTGCCTCGCTGCCGCGCAGCAGGCCGACGACGTTGCGGGACTCCGAGAAGCGCAGCTCGTTGGACACCGACGTCGTGAGCCGCATGTCCATGTCGACGGGGCGCAGCGTGCCGGTGGTGGCCTGCTCGGCGAGCGCGTCGAAGTCGAGCCCTGCGCGGTCGAAGAGCGTTCGGGTCGTCTCCTCGGTCATCCACCCCTCGATGGCGACGCGGTCCGCGTTGCCGTCCGCGCTCTGCAGGTTGAACTGCGGGCCGGTCCACGAGTTGCGCACCGTCTCCCAGCCGTACGCGGCCGGCGCGGTCTGGTGGACGATGAGCGCGGCGGCCGCGCCCTGCCGCGCGGCCTCCTCGAACTTGTACGTCCAGCGCCCGTAGTACGTCATGGTGTTGCCGGAGAAGACGTTCGGGTCCTGCGTGGCGAAGCCCGGATCGTTGACCAGGATCACGACCGTCTTTCCGGTGGCGTCGAGCCCCTCGTAGTCGTTCCAGCCGACCTCGGGCGCGCCGATGCCGTAGCCGACGAAGACCATGTCGGAGCCCTCCACGCCGGACTCCTCGACGACGCGGGTCGTCCAGGTGACGACGTCGTCGGCGTAGTCGAAGGAGATCGAGCCCCGGTCGTCGGTGATGGCGAAGAGCGCCGAGTGCGGATCGGCGGTGATGTCGACGAGCGGGACGTTCTGGAACCAGCTCCCGGCGTTGCCGGGCTCCAGGCCCGCGGCCTCGAACTGCTCGGCCAGGTAGGCCACGGTGAGCTCCTCGCCCGGCGACGAGGGCGCGCGGCCACCGAACTCGTCGGAGGCCAGGATCGCCAGGTGCTCGGCGATCTCCGCTTCGGTGATCGTGGCCGCGCCGGCGTCGTCCGAGCCGGCGCCGCCGTCGGATCCGGCGCAGGCGCCGACGGCGAGCGCGGTGGCGCCCACGAAGGCGGAAAGGAGCGGGCGGGCCGTCGGGCGGCGCACGGTGGGGACCGGAGGGGCGGGCGTGTCAGTCATGGTGGATCGCTTCGTACGTGTCACGGAGCCGACGCGAGGGCGTCGGGCATCGCCATATTACTCCGTTCGTCCTCCCACGCACCGTCCCGGAGCCGCCCGTGTACGTCGTCGTCGTCGAATCGCTCGGATTCCTGACGCTGGTCGCGTTGGCGTCGGCGGTGGTGCTCGGCGTCTCCACGCTGCTGCCGGGCCGGCGCTTCCCCGAGCGGCTCGTCGCCGAGGCGCCGCACGGGGCGCTGCGCATCGCCTTCGCCGCCGTGCTCACGGCCACGCTCGGCAGTCTGTACCTCTCGGAGATCGTCGGCTTCGAGCCGTGCGAGTTCTGCTGGTACCAGCGCATCGCGATGTATCCGCTCGTCGTCATCCTCGGCGTGGCGACGCTGCGCCGGGACCTCGAGGTCTGGCGCACGGCGCTCCCGCTCACCCTCGTCGGCGCGCTCATCTCGGCCTACCACGTGATGATCCAGTGGCGACCGAACCTCGAGCTCACTCCGTGCTCGGGGGGCGTGCCGTGCTCGGCCCGCTACGTCACGACGTGGGGCTTCGTGTCGATCCCGGTGATGGCGGGCGCGGTCTTCCTGCTGGTGACCGCGCTCCTGTTCGCGGTGGCCCGGCGCGGGGAGCCTCTCGGCGAGGACTCCCCGCTCTAGCGTCCTAGCGGTTGCTCCGCGGCGTCCACGGCGCCCCCGCGTCGACGAGCGCTTGCTCGATCGAAGCCAGCTCGCCTTCGATGACCGCGGTGAGGTCCCGCTCGAAGGCGGCGAGGTCCGTCGTGGCGATGTCGATGTTGCGGCGCTGCGTCTCCGTCGGCTCCATGCGCGTCGACCAGTGCCCGCCGACGACGTTGCCGACCCGGTTCGAGATCGTCGGCACGCTCGATTCGTTGAGCGAACCGCGCACGGGGTCGCCGTTGAGGCGCAGAGACAGCGCGGCCAGATCCGCGTCGAGCGCGTCCATGCGACCCCGGAGCGACGCGCCCGCGGCCGGCGCCCGCACGAGCGCGGCGCGCATCAGGCGCATCTGCTCGCGTACGCGCCCGAGCTCGCGCGACGCCGCGCCGACCCGCCGCGACAGCTCGCTGGTGCGGTGCTGGAAGTCTGCCACCGCCACGAAGTCCGTCCCGGGCGGGGCGGTCGGGACGGGCCGGACCTCGAAGCTCTGCGCCGGCCCGATCTCGGTCACCGCGTCGGTCGTCACGAGGAGCATGCGCACCGAGTACGTGCCCGGCGGGACGAGCGGCCCCACCGGATCACTCACCCACGGGGGACGGAAGCCGCCCGTCGAGAGGTCGACCGGGTCGGGCGCCGGGCGGCGCAGGTCCCACGTCACGCGGTGGAGCCCGGCCCGGGCGGGACCCTCGACCCAGCGCACGGGCTCCCCGCCGGCGTCCTCCACCTGCAGCAGCACGCTCGGGCCCACCTCGGCGGCCTCGGCGCGCAGGACGTCGTAGCCGGGGAAGGGGACGTCGGCGTTGCGCTCGCGCAGGCCGCGCTCCCGCTCCGCGCGCGCGCGGCTGGGCCGTTCGGGCGTCGTCGGCAGGTAGTAGGTGAGCGTCGCACCGAAGTCGGGGTTGGGCGCCGCGTACGCGGTGCTGCCGAGGGTGGGGCGGCCGGGTGCCTGGTTCGGTACGCTCGGCACGTACCACCACGCGTCGCGAACGGGCATCACGCCCCCGTCCGCGGTCAGCGCGCCGCCGGCGATCTCGCGCAGCGGCGAGTAGTCGTCGAGCACGTAGAAGCCGCGTCCGAAGGTGGCGCCGACGATGTCGTCGTCGCGCCGGTGCAGCTTCACGTCGCGGAAGGCGATCGTGGGAGCGCCGGCCGAGAGCCGGTGCCATTCGTCGCCGCCGTTCGGGGTGAACCAGAGCCCCGTCTCCCCGGCCAGGATGAGCAGCTCCGGGTCCACGTGGTCCTGCTGGATCGCCCAGGGCAGCTCGCCGTCCGGCAGGTTCCCGCGGATCGAGCGCCAGCTCTGGCCGTTGTCTGTGCTGCGGAAGAGGTACGGGGTGAAGTCCCCGACCTTGTGCGCGTCGGCCAGCGCGAAGAGCGCGCCGGAGGTGTGCAGGTCGGCTTCGACCTTGTTGATGAACGAGCGCCCGGGTACGCCGGGCAGGCGGCTGGCGCGCGCCCAGCTCGTGCCGCCGTCTTCCGAGACGTGGATGAGCCCGTCGTCCGAGCCGGTGTAGAGCAGCCCCTCGGTGATCGGCGACTCGGAGATCGTCGTCAGCGTGGCGTACTTCGACATCGCGCCGTTGTCGTGCATCGCGTCGAGCTCCCACACCCGACCGAAGTAGGGTAGCTCGTACCGGTTCGTGTTCGTCGTGAGGTCCTGGCTCACGTCGGTCCACGAATCCCCGCGATCGTCGGAGCGCCAGAGCCGCTGGGAGGCGAAGTACAGCCGATCGGAGTCGTGCGGGCTGATCATGATCGGCGAGTCCCAGTTCCACCGCTCGGGCGGGTCGCCGGGCGCGGGCTGCGGCTGGATCTGGATCGCCTCTTCGCTCCGGCGATCGACGCGGTAGAGGTTCCCCTGCTGCGTCATGAGGTAGAGGATGTCCGGGTCCGTGGGGTCGAACTGCACGCCGTACCCGTCGGCGCCCATCGGGAAGTACCAGTCCTCGTTGCGCACGCCCTCGACCGTCGTCGTCCGGGCCGGGCCCCACAGGGTGCCCAGGTCCTGCGCGCCCCCGAGGATCTCGTAGAAGGGCTCGCGGTTCGAGATCGCGACCTTGTAGAACTGCGAGATCGGCATGTTGGGGAAGTGCCGCCACGTGCGGCCGCGATCGAAGGTCTCGTACAGCCCCGCGTCCGTGCCGCCCAGCATGTGCAGCGTGTTGTCCGGGTCGATCCAGAGCGCGTGGTTGTCCGAGTGCTTGTCGGCGCCGGTCTCCAGGTTCGTGAACGTCGCCCCACCGTCGTACGTGACCTGGAAGAAGACGTCCATCTGGATGACGATGTCGGGCTCGGTCGGGGAGGCCTCGATCTCCTGGTAGTAGTGCGGACCCGTGCCGCCGGAGATGTAGGTGTTGCGGTGCTCCCAGCTCTCCCCGCGGTCGGTCGAGCGGTAGAAGCCGCGCTCGTCGTCGTCGGTCTCGATGGTGGCGTAGACGAGGTCCGGATCGGCGGGCGTCACCGCGAGGCCGATCTTGCCCA
>CALJLC010000350.1 GCA_937982605.1 uncultured Gemmatimonadales bacterium
AGTACGCGCTGCTCGTCCACTCCCAGACGTCGCCGAACATCTGATGCAGTCGGCCGGGAGTCGCGTCGGGCGCGAGCGGGCGCGGGTGGAAGTTGAAGCCGTCGGAGAACGCGCCGGCGTCCGGATCGGACGCGCGGAACACCGGCTCCGCCGACACCTCCCACTCGGCCTCCGTCGGCAGCCGCGCGCCCGCCCAGCGGGCGTAGGCGTCCGCCTCGTAGTACGAGACGTGGACGACGGGCTCGTCGGGGTGCACGGGTCGGGGTCCGGCCACGGTGTACTGCCACCACTCGTCGCCGTCCCGGAACCAGTAGAGCGGCTTGTCGAAACGCTCCCACTCGTTCTCGGCCAGGCTCCGCTCCCGCACCGTCGTCCACCCCATCGAGAGCCAGAGCTCGGGCCGCTCGTAGCCCCCGTCCTCCATGAACGCGAGGTACTCGGCGTTGGTGACGAGCCGGGAACCGAGCTCGAAGGGCTCCAGGTAGAGGCGGTGACGAGATCGCTCGTTGTCGAAGTGGAAGGCGGGCCCCTCGTAACCCATCTCGACGAGGCCGCCGGGGTGGCCGATCCACTCGAGGGCCGGAACGCCCACGGCGGCCGGCTCGGCACCCGATCGCCACGCCGGCCGTAGCGGGTTCATCGAGAAGACGTGCTTGATGTCGGTGGCCATCAGCTCCTGGTGCTGCTGCTCGTGGTGCGTACCCAGGAGGATCGTGTCGGAGAGCCGCTCGCGGAGCCGCGGGTCACCGTCCCCGTCGAGCAGCGCTTCCACGGCGCGGTCCACGTGCCGGCGGTACGCGAAGACCTCGACGACCGTCGGCCGGGAGATCTGCCCGCGCCGCGGGCGACAGAACTGCGCCCCGATGGTGTTGTAGTACGAATTGAAGAGGTAGCCGTACTGCGGGTGCAGCGGCGCGTAGCCCGGCACGTGCGGCTCGAGCACGAACGCCTCGAAGAACCACGTCGTGTGGGCCAGATGCCACTTCGTGGGACTCACGTCGGGCATCGACTGGATGACGAAGTCCTCCGGCTCCATCCCCTCGCACATCCGCTCGGAGAAGGCGCGCACCGCCCGGAAGCGGCTCAGGAGCGCGTCGCCGGCCGACGCCTGGCCGCGGTCGTCCGTGCGGTCCTCGTCGCGGCTCCGTCCCGTCGCTCCGCGTGCCGCGGTCGGGATCCCCATCACTTCCCCCCTTCGGTCATGTCTCGTCCGTTCCTCATGATAGCTGGTATCGCTCGAGCCGCATGACGGCAGTCTGGAGCCCCTCGGCGAACGACGGGTGGATCATCTCGGCATCGACGAGCGCGCTCGCCGGTGCGTCGGCGGCCATAAGCATCTGTAAGACGCTCACCAGCTCGGCTCCTTCCGCTCCGACGACACACGCGCCGACGAGCCGCTCGGTTTCGGGGTCCACGAGCACCTTCACGAGGCCGGCCGCGCGGTCGGTCTCGTACGCCCTCGCGATCCGGGCGAACGGCATCGTCGCCACCTCCACCCGGCGCCCCTGCTCCCGGGCCTCGCGCTCCGAGAGGCCCACGCGGGCCACCTGCGGATCGGTGAAGACGGCGTGCGGCACGAGTCGGTCCGCACGCGTCCGCCGGTCGATCCCGTGCAGGAGATCGAAGAGGATCCGGTGGTCGTCCCAGGAGGCGTGGGTGAACTGCGGGCCTCCGGTACAGTCCCCGACCGCGTAGACCCCGTCGGCCGAGGTCCGATAGCGATCGTCGACCACGACGTACCCCTTCTCGTCGAGCTCGAGGCCGGCCGCGGGGCAGCCGAGATCGTCCGTGTTCGGCCGGCGGCCGGTGGCCACGAGCAGGTGAGATCCGGTGACCGGCCCGACTCCGCCCTCCACGGTCACGCGGACTTCGTCGCCTCCCTCCGCCCGCACCGCCTCGACTCCCGTCGCTCGCGCGCCGAGTCGCAGCTCGACCCCCTCCTCCCGAAGCGCTTCCTCGAGCGCCTCGGAGACGTCCTCGTCCTCGCGCCCGAGGAGGTGGTCTCCGGTCTCCACCACGGTCACGCGCGCGCCGAAGCGCGCGAAGGCCTGCGCGAATTCGCAGCCGATGTAGCCGCCGCCGAGCACCACGAGGTGGGCGGGAAGATCGGGCACGTCCATGACCGTGGAGCTGTCGAGGTACGGGACATCGGAGAGGCCCGGGATCGGGGGGATGCGAGGTCTCCCGCCCGTGTTCACGATGACCGTCTCCGCGGTCACCGCCCGATCCCCGATCCGCACCGTGCGAGGTCCCGTGAAGCGGGCGTGTCCCCGGACGAGCTCGAGGCGCGGGGCGGCCTTCTCCACGTTGGCGGCCACGCCCGAGCGCCACGTCTCGACGACGTCCCGCTTGCGGTCCAGCACGCGCGCCCAGTCGACGTGGACGTCGCCGGTCTCGACCCCGAGCTCCCCCGCCCGACGCGCCCGATGCGCCGCTTCGGCGCTCGCGATGAACGTCTTGGTCGGCGTGCACCCGACGTTCACGCACGTCCCTCCCAGGTGGCCGCGCTCCGCGAGCACGACGCTCCGGCCGGCACGGGCCAGCCGCCAGGAGAGCGGGGCACCGGCCTGACCGCTTCCGATGATGAGGACGTCGACGTACTGCACGCGGAGCTCCGGGGTCGGGCGGGGCATCGTGCACACAACACGACGGCCCCCCCACGGGTTCCGACTCGGGGCGGGAAGGGCGGTGCCGCTCCGCGGTGGCGATGGCGTGGGGTGGCGCCGGACCCCACCATGGGCGATGCCGGGCCGAGCGTGCGCCCGGCTCCGTGCTCCCCTCCGCAACCGAGGCCGCCGTGTTCACCACCGCACTCCCCCGATGCGCCAGCGTCCTGCTCCTGCTCACCTTCACGGCGTCGTGCGCGCCCGCGTCCGACGGCCAGGCCTCGGAGGCGGCCTCGGTCGAGGCCGATGCCGGCCAGGAGCAGGCCACGCGCCGCATCCCGCAGTTCGAGAACGAGCACGTCGAGGTGTGGCGGAGCATCATCATGCCGAACCAGCCGCTGACGATGCACCGACACGACAACCCGCGCGCCATCATCGCCCTCAACGGCGGGACGCTCACCGTCACGACCGACCAGGGCGAGAGCTATGACATGACGTGGGAGACCGGCAGCGCCTACTGGCTCGAGGCCGACGAGCCGGGCGAGATGCATGGCGACGTCAACGAGGGTGACGAGCCGGTGGACGTCATCGTCGTCCAGCTCAAGAACGTGGGCGGCGGCTGAGGCAGCCGCGACGGCCCGGCAGGCGAGCGCCCGCCGGGCCGTTCGGCCGCCCCGCGTGCTCGCGCGTCAGAGCGTGATGACGAGCGTCATCGTGAGGACGGTGTCGACCTCGTCACTCGGCGTCAGGACGTCGGTGCCCACCGGCGTGCCGCCGGTGTCGAAGAGCGGGACCGACAGCAGCGACGGCTGGTTGTCGAAGAGGAGCTGCAGCGACGTCTTGAGCGCCAGCCGCTGCGAGATCGACACGGTCAGCGCGTTCGTCCAGTCCGCGCGCAGGTCGTCGGTGTCGTCGAGGTTTTCGTCGACGACCAGCACCGAGGTGAAGCCGGCGCTCTCGGTGAGCTGGCGCATGGCGTCGACCGAGAGTCGGAGACCCGCGAAGGAGTCGTCGGCACCGGGTGCGGGCGCCACGTCCTTCTGAATCGTGTACGTCGCGCCGAGGTCGGTCTTGAAGCGGGACGTCTCGGACTCCACCCAGGCCCGGCCGAGCCCGGCCACCAGCGAGTACCGGTTCTGGACTCCGGCGAAAGTGTTCCGGTCCCAGCCCGCGCCGCCGAACGCGAAGATCGTGCCGAGCGAGCGGTCGTAGCGGCTGCGTACGAAGTAGTTCTCCGCGGTCAGCTCCGAGTCGGTCGTCTCCTCGACGGTGAACGCCGTGGGGGTCCCCGTGGCGGTCAGGGTGCGGAAGGTCGTCTCCCCGCGGATGCCGCCGAACTCGAGCTTGAAGGTGTTGGGACCGCCGGTCCCAGTGAACGTCGACTTGAGGCCGAGCGTGGTGGAGGAGGCGTTGCCGCCCGTCGACACGAAGCTCAGCTCCGTGCCGTTCTCCCACGTGAAGCCGTCCGCGTCCTGGCCGGACGCGGCGTCCGGCGTCAGGCCGGCGAGGGCGACGAGCGCCACCAGCGCGACTCCGCCGGACGTCCGGCGCGTCTTTCCGTGATGCATGTCCATCTCCTTCGGTCTATGAGGTCATGAGCGGCCCCGGGGCCGTCGCGTGACGACCCCGGTGCGCCGCTCCGTCAGTGCGTGATGATCCGGCCGAGCTTCTTCGCCTGCTGCACCCAGTCGGCGACGCGCTTCTCGGAGGGCACGAGGCGCACGAGCCGCTTCTGCCCGTTCACCTGGGCCATCCGACGCGCCAGGTTGCCCGCGTTGCGCATCGCCAGCTCCGGCACGGTGTCCACGCCCGCGCCCTCCAGGAGCTCGGCGTACTCTCCGCCGACGCCGCGGACGCGCATCAGGTCGCAGTGGTTCACGAACTTCAGCACACGGCTCTCGTCGATGCCGGCGGTTCGGGCGATCTCGCCGCGTCCGGACTTGGTGGCGCCCTTCTTCAGAAGCGTGCCGGTTCCGCGGACGCCTGCGGCGCGGAGCTTCGCGCCGAGCGCGGGGCCCACGCCTTCGATGGTCTCGAGCTTGCTCATCGTTCCATGCCTCTCGTTTTCGTACGGATGAATGGGTGGGGTGGCTCCGAGGCGACGGGCCTCAGGCCTCCTGACCGCGCAGCAGGTCACGGATCTCGGCGAGGATCTGCTCCTCGGCCGACGGGGCCGGCGGCGGTGCCGGGGCCTCGGCTTCCTGCTTCTTGAGCCGATTGAAGCTCCGGACCAGCATGAAGACGGCGAAGGCCACGATCAGGAACGAGACGATCTCGTTGGCGAACACGCCGTAGTTGATCGTCACCGCGCCGGCTTCCTGGGCCGCCGCCAGCGTCTCGTACGGGCCGGCCTCGGCGCCTTCGCGAACCGTCACGAAGAGGTTCGAGAAGTCCACGCCGCCGAGCAGGAGCCCGATGGGCGGCATGATCACGTCGGCCACGAGCGACTTCACGACGGTGCCGAACGCGGCGCCGATGATGATGCCGACGGCCATGTCGAGCACGTTTCCCTTCAGGGCGAACTCCTTGAACTCCTTCAGCATTTCCTTCCCCCGGTGATGGTGCGCTTCCGGTCGTTCGACCGGGGACGGGTTCATCCCGTCCGGCTCCATGGACCGGGGGCGCGCGAAAAAGTCACATGCCCGCCACTCGGGGTCGCGCGCGGCTCCGGAGTTCGCGCCGTGCGGCTCCGGAATTCGCGCCGGAGGGGAGGGGATGTGACATTCCCGCCGCCGGTCCCGTCTATCGATCCCACACAGGAGCGACACACCCGATGGCCTCCGACTCCGGGCTGTCCGACGAGGCGCTACTCGACGAAGCGCGCAACGCCCGACCGGGCGACACACGCGCGTTCGCCGAGCTCGTCCGACGGCATCAGAGCAAGGTCCTGACGAACTGTCGGTACCTGTCCGGTTCCCATGCAGACGCCGAGGACCTGGCGCAGGAGGTGTTCGTGAAGGCGTACTTCGGGCTCGCGGGCTTCGAGGGGAGGGCGTCGTTCCAGACGTGGGTGACCCGCATCAAGTCCAATCACTGCATCAACTTCGTGAAGAAGAAGCGGGTGCCGACCGTGGACGCCGATCCGGCCGTCGTCGAGAACGCCGCCAGCCGGGATCCCGAGGTCTGGCGGGCCATGGAGGCCCAGGACGCGCGAAGCCGGGTGGGAGAGGTCCTGCTCGAGATGAGCGAGACGCTGCGGATCCCGCTCGTGCTGCGCGACATGGACGGTCTGTCGTACGACGAGATCGCGGAGAGCCTGGGCATCGGCCTGTCGGCCGTGAAGATGCGGATCAAGAGGGCGCGCGAGGACTTCCGGGAGCGCTTCTCGGCCCGACAGGGCGCCGAGAGGGAGGCGCACGGCGTTGTCTGACCCGACCGGCACGTCGGACGACCCGGCGCCGGACGATCTGGGCGATCCCATCGAGGAGCTGGCGCTGCTCGACGACGAGCCGGCGCCGGGCTTCCTCGGACGACTGCTCGGTCGTCTGCGGCGTCGCGAGCTGGGCGCTCAGCTCACGGCGTTCGGGTGGTCGGGCCTCGCGGAGGTGGTGATCGAATTCATTCGGATGGTCGCGTCTCTCTTCGAGACCCGGCCTCGTGACCAAGGAGGCTCGGACTGATGTTCGACCAGGTACGTGATCAGTTCATGGCGACGTATCAGGGGGTCGTGGACTCGCTCATCGCGTGGACGCCCCGGGTGCTGCTCGCGGTGGTGCTCATCGTCGCCGCCCTCGTGGTGGCGAAGATGGTGGAGCGGATCCTGCGGACGATCATGACCCGCCTGCGCTTCGACACCGTCATCGAGCGCGTCGGGATCGATCAGGCCCTCTCGCGCGTCGGGGTGCGCGAGTCGCTCAACCAGGTGGTGCCGCGGATCGTCTACTACCTGCTGCTCATCCTCTTCGCCAAGACGGCCGCCGACTCGATGGGCCTCGTGGCCATCTCCGACGCGATCGGCGCCTTCATGGCGTATCTGCCCAACATCGTAGCGGCGCTGCTGATCCTCGTGCTCGGCTCGACCGCGGCGCAGTTCGCGGGGCGCGCGGTCACGGAGGCCGCCACGAACACGGGTCTCGAATTCGCGGGGTCGCTGGGGTCCCTCGTCTCCGGGACGCTGATGTTCGTGCTCGGGATCATGGCGATCAGCCAGCTCCAGATCGACACCGAGATCGTCCGCGTCGTGACCTCCGCGGTGCTCGCCGCCATGGCGCTCGCCTTCGGCCTCGCGTTCGGGCTCGGAAGCCGCGACGTGACGCGCAACATCCTGGCCGGCTTCTACGCGCGGAAGACCTTCGAGGTGGGCAAGGAGATGGAGGTCCTCGGCGAGCGCGGCGAGCTCGTCACGATCACGCCCACGCAGACGCTCCTGCGTCAGGGTGACCGCCTGGTCACCGTGGCCAACTCGGTCTTCCTCGAGGAGGTCGTCAAGCAGTAGCGGCGAGCCGGCGGCGGCGTGCTCAGCGGTTGTAGCGCGCGTGGTAGTGCCGCCGGAGGTACTTCTGCTCCCCGAGGATGATGGCGAAGGGGATCGTGCGACGG
>CALJLC010000351.1 GCA_937982605.1 uncultured Gemmatimonadales bacterium
GGTCAGCGCGATCCTCGCGGCAGCCACGGCGAGCCTCACGCACATCGACTCGCGGATCGTGCCGTGGGCGCACTTCACCGGTGACCTGAACGGCAAGGCCGTCGTCCTCGCGCTCGGCGGGCTCTTCCTGGTCTGGAAGGGGATCAAGGAGCTCCGCGTGAAGCTGAAGGGCGTCGAGGAGCACGTGAAGGAGGCGGCCCGGTTCCGGGACGTCGTGGCGCTCATCGTGGGAATGAACCTGCTCTTCAGCGTCGACTCGATCCTGACCGTCGTCGGCATGACCGACGTCTTCGCCATCATGGTCGGCTCGGTCGTGATCTCGGTGGCGTTGATGCTGGCCTTCGCCGCCCCGATCTCGGCGTTCCTGTCGAAGAACCCCGAGTTCGAGATCCTCGGCCTCTTCGTGCTGTTGCTCATCGGCTTCGTGCTGGTGCTCGAAGCCGGACACACGGCTCATATGGAGGTGAACGGGACGCCGTTCCCCTACATCCCCCAGTGGATCGTGATCTTCATGCTGCTCCTGATGTTCAGCGTGGACCTCTACCAGAACTGGTGGGAGCGCGCGCGCGGCCGCCCGGAGGCGCCGGTCACGCTACATCACCGCAAGGCGTAGGACCCGCGCTCAGGCCCGAAGCGTCGAGCCCGACGGCGCGGCGCCGGGGGCACGCCCGGAGCACTTCACGACCTCGGCCGCCGCGGCCATCATGCGGCGCTGGGCCGTGTGGAGGTTCCGCTCGATCTCCGAGGACGGAAGCCCCGAGACACGGGCTCGCTCGGCGTACGCTTCCACGCGCCGGACCTCGTTGAGGAAGCCGACGACACGGGCGCGGAGGTCGAGGTTGCGTCGCTGGCGCGCCGCGCCGCTGGGCCGCCCCGGGATCTCTCCGATGGGTACGCTGGTCATGGCGGAGTATCCGAGATGGGCAAGGAACGCCAGTCCGACCAGACGGGCGAGCGCCCAGTGAGACGCGAAGAGGAGGATCAGCGAGACGGCGAGGACCTCGCCGGCGGCGATCCACGTGGGCCGGTCCCGAGTGGCCAGCCAGACCGTGATACGAATCGTTCGTCCCTCCCCCCGAAGGAATGTCGAGTCGGTTCCCCGGGCGAGGTACAACGTTCGTGCCACGCCGAAAGCCGCGCGGTGCCTCGGCTTCGAGAGGAGGCGGTGCTCCCCGACCGGAACAAAGTTCCCGGGCCGAGACCGATCCGGCCGATCACCCCCCGGCGACGTACTTGGTGAACGCGCCGCCCGCCCACTCGAGCGAGTTCGGGCCCTCCGCGGCGTAGACGTTGCCGTCGGCGTCGACCGCCACGCCCTCGCCCGCGGTGCCCTGGTAGACACGCGACTCGCGCTCGAACGGCGGAATGAAGCCGACGATCCGGTCCTCGTCGACGTGGCCGATGCGGACGCCGTTGAGCCAGTTCGGATGGTTGCCCGGGCTCGACTCGGAGTCGATGGCGTACACCATGTCGTCCGCCGTGATGAAGAGCCCGCTGATGCGCCCGTACAGGTATCGGGACTCGAGGTAGTTGCCGTCCTGGTCGAAGATCTCGATGCGGTGGTTTCCGCGATCGGCCACCCACAGGCGCCCGCGGGAGTCGAAGGCCAGCGCGTGCGGGGTACGGAACTCTCCGTGCCGGACGCCGATCTGGCCCCACTCGGTCACGTACTCGCCCTCCGGCGTGAACTTGATGATGCGACCCGTCGATCCCTCCGAAGGGTTCGCGTTCTGACCGTTGTGACCGTCGGCGACGTAGATGCTCCCGTCGGGCCCGGTGATCACGTCGTTCGGCTGGTTGAACTGCCCCGGGGCCGAGCCCGGCTGACCGGCGACCCCGAGCGTGAGCAGCACCTCGCCGTCGGGGCTGAACTTCCACACCTGGTGACCGCGCGTGCCGTCGTCGTTGCCCTGGAAGTCGGTCACCCAGACGTTCCCGTCGGGGTCGGCATGGATGCCGTGCGGGGTCACGAAGAGGTCCGCACCGAAGTTGGCCAGGATCTCCCCCGTCTCGCGGTGGAACTTGAAGATCGGCGCCACCGGGTTGGTCTCGCACGTGACGGGCGCGCCCGCGCCGAAGCTGCCGGCTCCGCAGCGCTCGTACGCCCAGATGTGACCGTCCGTCGGGTCGATGTCGATCCCCGCGGTCGTGCCCCACGTCCGACCCTCAGGCAGCGTCCCCCAGTTGCGAACCACGGTGGGCGCCGGGTTGGGGAGCCCCTCGCCGGTGATCGGGTTGCCGTACGCCTCGGGCATCGGAGTGTCCGCCGCGGGGGCACAGGCGAACGAGGCGGGGAGGGCGGCCAGCGTGGCCACGAGGAAGAGCGGTCCGCGGTTCATGTGGGGGTCCCTTCGCGTGGGGCATCGGTGGGTGGGGCGGAGAAGATGCGGGGGGAACCGGCCCGCGCGCCAACGCCCCCGGAGGTGGCGGGGCGGCCGGGGTGGCGGCGGCGCGCCGGGGCCTCCACCCTTCGCTGCCATGACCGGACTCCAAACGTGTATCCGCGCATTGCCGGGCGGCCTCGCCGCGGCCGCGCTCGCCGCCGGGCGGGCGACCGGCCCACACCGCTCCGTGTGCACGCGGGGCGCCGCCGCGCTCCTGACCGCGCTCCTCGCCGCCTGTGGCGGCGACGCGGTGCCGTCTGCCGACGCGGGAGAGGCGGGGCGACTCGTCATCGTGGGGGGTGCGCTCGCCGAAGAGAACGCGCCGGTATATCACGCCGTCCTCGGGGCGCTCGAAGGACCCGGGCCGCTGTGCGTCCTGCCGACGGCCTCGGGCGCTCCCGAGGAGTCGATGCGCACCGCGGTCGAGCGCTTCGCGGCGTACGCCGAGGCGCGGGCCGAGGGCTCCGAGGCCCGCGCCGTGGTCGGCCTCTGGATCACCGCGGACAACGCGGACGCGGCGTCCGATCCCGGCATGGTCGGACGCCTCTCCGGGTGCGGCGGCTACTGGTTCGTGGGCGGCTCGCAGTCGAGGATCGTCCGCGCGTTCCGTCCGGGTGGGGGCATCACGCCCGCCTACGAGGCCCTGATGATGCGGTGGCGCGAGGGCGCGGTCGTGGCCGGGACGAGCGCGGGGGCCGCGATGATGAGCTCGGCCTCGATCGCCGGCGGCTCCTCGGGCGATGCGCTGGCGCACGGCGTGGCCCGCGACGCCGACGGTGACGGGGAGCCGGACGGGCCCGGCGTGTGGATCATGGACGGGATGGGCTTCGTGCCCTGGGCCATCGTCGGTCAGCACCACCTGGCGCGGGGGCGCTGGGGGAGACTCGTGGCCGCGGCGATCGAGGAGCGCCGGCTAGCGCTCGGCATCGACGAGAACACCGCCCTCGTGGTGGACGGGGGAACGGCGCGGGTCATCGGAGCATCTTCCGTGCTCGTCGTCGACCCGTCCGCGGCGACCCGAGGGACCGACCCGGTCACCGCGAGCGGCGTCCGACTCGAGCTTCTGGGCCCCGGCGACCGGCTGGACATCGTCTCGCGCGACGTGGTCCGGCCGACCGAGGGGAGGGCCGCGCTCAGGCCCGACCCCGCCCCGGCGTCGGGTACCGCCGAGGCGGAGGGCCCCGACGGTCGCCCGTCTCCGGGCGCGATCCCGGCAGACCCCTTCGAGCGCTGGGCGTTTCTCCGCGTTCTGCACGGCTTCGCGGTGGGCGAGCTCGACGCGGTGACGCTCGACGGCGGCGCACGTCTCCTCGGCCTCCGTGCGGCACCCGACTTCCGGGCATACCTGCCCGAGGATGCCGCGGAGCTGCCCGAGCCGGGTCTCCCCGGAGGGCTCTCGGCCGGCCCGCTCCTCCTGGACGTCGTCGTGCCGGGGCGGTAGCTCGACCGCCCCGGCACGCGGGTCGCTCACCTCCGGCCGACGGTGCGGCTCAGGCGGCGAGGTGCTCGAGGGCCGACTTGCGGAGCGTGGCCCAGATGAAGTCGTGGACGTCCAGCAGGTCCCGGGGCTCGTGGCCGGCGTCGATGAGCCGCTTCTTCACCCCCATCGCCACCCGCCGGTAGTTCCGGTACGAGCCGACCTGCGGCTTGCGAGTGTATCGCGCCGCCGGCGCGATCGAGCCGGCCTGGCGTGCGAAGGCGGAGCGTCGGACGCTCACGTGCTTCTCGGGGTGGACGATCGCCGGGAGCGCGGTCGCGGCGCGCCACGACGGCCGCCTGCCGAGCAGCTTCTCCATCGCCTGCAGGTGCGACCGGAACCGCCGGCTGAAGTGCTCCTTGCCGTGCAGCAGGTCGGCTACGGAGGCTCCGTACCGCTTCTTCTCCTCGGGATCCAGGCGCCGGAGCTCCTTGACCCAGGAGATGGGCACGAGCGTCGTCCCGGCCAGAATCTCGATGACGACGTCGGCGAGCTCGGCTTCCCGGCCGCCGGCGACCGCGGCCTCGCATCGCTCCGCGGAAAGCTCCTCGGCGGCCTCGGCCACGACCGGGTCCCGATGGCGCTTCAGCGCGCTCTCGTCCGGCTCTCCGCGGTGCTCGGAGATCCACTCCGGATCCTGAAAGCCGCCGGGATAGAGGCGCAGGAAGAGCTCGACCTGGTCCTGGAAGGCGCAGACGGGCTCCTTGAGGGGTCGGCTGCCACTGCGATCGGCCGCCAGGACCGCCTCCGTGAGACTCGATCGGATGATGTCGCCGGACTCGTCGAACTCGTCGACCGGCTCGAGCAGGCGGAAGTAACCCTTCTTGATCTTCCGGAAGCGTCCGTCCTCGAACTGGTAGCCCCGGGTATGCCCACGGTCCCACGCCAGGATTCCGAGGCCCCACTCGGGGCGTCGGGTGTGGCGGTACAGCTCTCCACCGGTCTCGGTGTCGATCGTCGCGGCGACATCGAACGTCGTCGAGTCCATTGCAGCCATCCTCGTGTCTGCCAGCCGTGCGGGGGCAGAGCGCCGCACCCGGATACGGCTGAGGGAACGCGTCAGGGGCGCCCGGCTCGGAGGCGCCACGAGCCCCGCAGGGCCGACGCAGAGAAGTCTAAGTATAAGCAATTTATGCGTTTATGTCCACCGCCCCCCGCATCCGACCCTTCGAACGCCCCGGGCACGCCGTCCGATTCGCACCCGCTTGCGCCGTGAGTTATACATCGTATTATTATACGTCGTATAATTCCAGGAGGCCCGGATCGTGCCCACGGAGAACCTGCTCGGAGCATTCGAAGAGCTCGTCCTGCTCGCGGTCGTGCACCTCGGCGAGGACGCCTACGGCATGCGGGTACGCCGGGAGGTCGAAGCGCGCACGGGTCGCGACGTCAACATCGGGGCCGTCTACTCGACGCTGAACCGCCTCGAAGCCAAGGACTACGTGTCCTCCTCGGAGCTCCCCGGAGGCAACGGCCGCTCGGGCCGCCCCCGGCGGACGTTCCGGCTCCGACCGGCGGGCGCCGACGCGCTTCGCGAAGCCCGCCACGCCGCGCGGGCCATGTGGGAGGGCGTCGACCCCGACGCGCTCCCGGAGCACGGCGGTGCCTGAGCGCACCCCCGGCCCCCTGGCCCGGGCCGCGCTGAGGCTGCTCGCGTGGCGCTTCGGGCGTGCGGCCGCCGACGCGCTGATCGGCGACCTGGAGGAGGAATACGGCGCACATCAGAGGAGGGCGCGCGGCCGCGTCGGCGCCGAGCTGTGGCTCGTGGCGCAGGCCGCGGGCGCCTGGAGACATCTCGGACGCGGCACGGGGGGAGGATCGATGGGAGGATGGGTTCTGGACCTGCGCTCCACGGTGCGCGGGCTCGTTCGACGGCCGCTCTTCGCGGCCGGTGTCGTCGCCACGCTGGCGCTCGGCGTCGGCGTCAACGTCGCGATCTTCAGCGTGGCCGACGCCGTCGTGTTCGCAGAGCTGCCGTACGAGGAGCCGGACCGACTGGTCCGCGTGCACCCCGACGCGCTCTTCTACGCCGACCGCGCACAGGTGGCGTGGTTCCGGGAAGAAAGCACCGTCTTCAGCGAGATGGCGGGCTGGGGCCGCTCGATCTTCACCTTCGAGCGGGACGGGAGCGCCGAGGAGGTCCGGGGCGCCCGGGTCGAGTGGAACCACTTCCGCATGCTGGGCGTGCAGGCCTTCCTCGGGCGCACCTTCCGGGAAGAGGAATCGACCGGGTCGGCCTCCCGGGTGCTGGTGCTGTCGCACGCCCTCTGGGCGCGCAGCTTCGGCGCGGACTCCTCGGTCGTCGGCTCCGAGGTCACGGTAGCCGGTTCTCCCTGGCGCGTGGTCGGGGTCCTGCCCCCGAGTCATCAGCCGATCGAGGAGGACTGGGAGGCGTGGTCACCCCTCAACACCGATCCCGACCACTTCCATGCGAACAGCGCCATGGCGTTCAACGCCCGGCTGCGCCCGGGCGTCGGGGTGACCCAGGCCCAGGACGAGATGCGCGCGCTCTTCCAGCGCTACGCCACCGAAGTCGAAGGCGACGCCTACGCGCCCGACGAGCTGGCCGGCATCCAGGTGGTTCCCCTGCGAACCCACCTCGTCGGGGGAGCGGACCGGCTGGTGCTCCCCGCGCTGCTCGCCGTCGCGCTCGTGCTCCTGGTGGCGTGCGGGAACCTCTCGAACCTGGTGCTGGCGCACGGGCGTGCACGCGCCCACGAGCTCGCCATCCGGCGGGCCATGGGTGCCGAAGCCGGCCGGATCGGGCGGCTGGTGTTGACCGAGGGCGCGCTGCTCGCCGTGCTCGGTGGCGCGGCGGGCCTGGCGGTGGGTGTCCTCACGCTCGAGGGCTTCCGCGCCGCCCTGCCCGAGATCCTGCCCCGCACGCGGGGGATCGCCGTCGACGGCAGCGTGGTGCTGTTCGCCTTCGCGGCCACGGCGGGCGCCGCGCTGCTCTCGTGGGCGGCTCCGCTCCTCGAGGCCGGCCGCGTGCCCGCGGGGCCCCTGCGCGGGCATCGCACCGGAGGCGGCGGGCGGGGCGGTGCTCGTCTGCTGGTGGCGGGTCAGGTGGCGCTGACCGTCGTGCTCGTCGGCCCAGCGACGCTGACGCTGCGGAGCTGGGCCACGCTCACGGCGGAGGACCCGGGGTTCCGCCCCGAGTCCGTGGTGACGTTTCGCCCGCGATTCCCGTCGGGCCGGTTCGCGGCGGAGGAGCAGACCGCGCTGCACGAGCGGATGCTGGAGCAGCTGCGCCGCGCGCCCGGCGTCCAGGCCGCGGGCACGGTGCTCTTCATGCCGATGCACTCGGGCGGCGCGTGGACCTCGGTGCGCGCCCCGGGGGACGACGAGCGCGACGTCGTGGAGGTCTCCTTCCGCATGGTGTCGGAGGGGTACTTCGAAGCGATGGGGATCGACCTCCTCGACGGACGGGCGGTGTCGACGGACGACCGGGAGGAGTCGGAGCCCGTCGTGGTCCTGAACCGATCGGCGGCGACCCGCCTCTGGCCCGCGGAGTCACCCGTCGGCCGGACGCTCGTCACGGGAAACGCGGAGGTGGGCCGGCGCGTCGTCGGCGTCGTGGAAGACGTCCGCCAGAGCGGCCTGGCCGCCGCCGCCTTCCCCGAGGTGTACTACCCGGTCCGACAGGTGCCGAGCACGCGTCGCGCGTACGCGGTGCGCGTGGCCGGGGACCCGGAGGACGCGCTGGCCGGGATCGCGGCGGCGGTCCACGCCGTCGATCCGTCGATCGCGCTGATGGACTTCGCCCCGCTCGAGCAGATCGTCGGCGACAGCGTCCGTCGCCCGCGATTCTTCACGTCCCTGCTGTCCCTCTTCGCCGCGACCGCCCTGGCGCTCGGGCTCGTGGGCGTCTGGAGCGTCACCGCCCATGCCGTGCGCAGGGCGCGGCGCGACCTCGGGATCCGGCTCGCGCTCGGCGCCCCGTCCGCGGACATCGTCCGAAGACTCGCCCTCCAGGGGCTGGTCCCGGTCGGCGTCGGCGCGGCCGTCGGGCTCGCGGTGTTCGTGGTGGCGGGACGAGCGTTTTCCGGGCTCCTGTACGGCGTCGAGCCGGCGGATCCGGCGACGCTCGTGCTGGCTCCGCTGGTTCTCCTCCTGGTCGGCGGGGCCGCGACGCTCGGCCCGGCCATGCGCGCCGGCAGGCTCGATCCGGCCGAAGTGCTGCGGGAGGAGTGAGCGGCGGCAGCCGCCCTGAGCCACTTCGCTCGACCTTCCGGTCTCCCCGGGTGAAGCCGCGCCTCGATCGGCGAGGGCGGCCATGGGAAGACCAGGAAGGGAGGGTAGTCCAAATGACGATAGAAAGGATCTCCAGGGCCATCGCGATCGCGGTGCTGGCCACGGCCGGCGTGCCCGGAAGCGGTGCGGCCGTCGACACGGTACCCGCCGACGACCAGGCCCCCGAGGTGCGTGTGGTCAACAACAACGCCTCTCGCATCCGTGTGGTGCTCGTGGACGCCGAGGGCAGGCACCGCAGCCTCGGACGCGTGGCCCCGCGCAAGGCCGAGATCTTCACCCTCGACGACACGGCCTTCGAGGCGGTACGCGTGAAGATCGTGATCGACGAGCCGGTCTGGTCGGCCGCGAACTCCGGAGACGCCATCCGGAGCCGCACCCTCTGGCTCGAGGAGGCCTCCGCGATCCACGTCTGGGTGGAGCGCGAGCTGACCGACTCCCACATCGAGGTACGCTCGGGCCCCGGCGCCTGAGCCGGCCCGGCACGCGCGGTCCCGCGCCCCCGGGGCTCACCGCCCCGGGGGCGCTTCAGCTGCAACGCTCGTTGGCGCCCCGCAGCATCCGCTCCCCGTTCACGTAGAGCCGGTCCGCATCGTAGTCGTACTCGAGGGCCCAGCTGCTCGTGCCTCCGGCCGACCACTCCAGATGGAGCGTGCCCGTGGCGCCCGCCCCGGTCGCCGACCACCGCCCGCCGCCCCGGCTGTGCATCGCCCCGCTGGCGCCCCCGCCGAAGCCGCCGCCCTGACTGTCGTACCAGAAGCTGCCGTCACTGCACAGCCAC
>CALJLC010000352.1 GCA_937982605.1 uncultured Gemmatimonadales bacterium
CCCGAGGTCGAGTGGGAGCTCCTGGTGGTGGACAACGGCAGCGGGGACGACACCGCGCGGGTCGTGCGGGAGCTGAAGGGCCGACTGCCGCTGCGCACGGCGCGCGAGCAGCGGACCGGACTGTCGCACGCCCGCAACCGCGGCGCCGGGGCCGCGCGCGGCGAGACGCTGATCTGGATCGACGACGACGTGGAGGTCCCGCCGGGGTGGCTTCGAGCGTGGTGGCACGGGGTCCGCGCCCATCCCGGTGCCGACTTCTACGGAGCGGACATCGGCGTGCGCTTCGAGGAGCCGCCTCCCCCCTGGATCGAGGCCGGGTGGACGCGCCTCGGCAGCCTCTTCGCGGAGCGCGTCGCCCCGGGCGCCGGCGCGCCCGTGACGAGGGACTACCTCCCGTACGGCGCCAACTTCGCCATCCGCGCCGACGCGCAGACGCGTCACCCCTACGATCCTGCGCTGGGCCGCTCGGGAGCCGGCGTGATGGGAGGGGAGGAGACCGCCGTTCTCGAGGCGCTCCTGGCGGCCGGCGCCGAAGGGCGCTGGGTGGCGGGGGCGGGGCTGACGCACGTGATCGGACCCGAGCGGGTGACCCCGGCCCGGATCCGCCGCCAGCTGCGGGCCAACGCCCGACTCCCGGATCCGACACCCGACGGCCGCGCCACCCCGGGCCGGGTGTGGCTGACGCGCCGCTGGCTACTCGCCGAGTTCCGCTGGAGGCTTCTCCGCCCGTTCGCGGCGCCCGAGCGCTGGGTCGACGACTTCATCGCCGCGGCGGTCTGGCGGGGAAAGCTCGACGGACCCGTGCTCAGGGCGGCTCGGGTGCCCCCTCCCGACTGAGCCAGAGGGCGAGGCCGAGCAGGAGCTTGGGTCCCTGCTGTGAGGCGAAGTCGACGCGGCGCGGCCGTCCGTCCGGCGGAGGCCAGTACGCGTCGAACGGCCCGTCCGCGAAGAGGCGCCGTACGAGCGGGCGCATCGGCTCGACGGCTCTCCGGGCGCGGCGCCATCCGGGGTTGCCGAAGTCGGTGTTGCGCCACACGAACCTCCGGTCGTCCGGCCTCGGGATCGACGCGTGACGGCGAAGTCGGGCGCGGAGCCGCCCGCTCAGCACGCCCCACGGGGAGGCGCGCAGCGCGCGCGCCGGATCACCGTTCTCCATCACGTGCGGAATATCCGCAATCTCGGGATGGAAGCGGAGCAGCATGCGGTCCTGACCGGTCCGGTTGGCCACGGCCCGGCTGTCGAGTGACGCGGCCAGCCGCACGAGCTCCCGGTCGAGCACCGGGACGATCGGCCACGTCGAGTACGAGATCGGACGCAGCACGCAGCCGATGTGGAGGCGGCAGTAGTGCGAGAGCATCCACCGCCAGAGCCGTTGGTGGACCGGGTGGCCGAGATACTCGGCCTCGAGCGAGCGTGCCAGTCCGGCCCGGTGTGCGCCGTCGGCGTCCACCTTCAGCGTGGCCAGCAGGTCGTCGTCCAGCCCCGACCTGCGCTCCAGGGCGAAGGCTTCCTCCCAGGGCAGGTCCATCCCGAAGTCCCGGGTGCCCGAGTACCGCAGGGCCCCACCGACCACGACGTCGAAGAGGTGCCCGGTGACGGTCCGCGCCGGGAGCTCCTCGAACACCTCGGGCGCTCCCCACCAGAAGGCGTGCGCCGCCCCGCTGGTCAGGCGCTCCATGCGGACGTGCTCCCGCAGCGCTTCGACGAACGCCTAGTCCGGCAGGGGCCGGAGTTCGTGGTCGAGCCCGAGGCGCTCGCAGACGCGTCGGGCGAGGAGGGCTTCGTGGTCCCGGGGGCGGCCGACCGTTCTCGCGTGCGGTCGAACGCCCTGGCGGACCAGGAGATCCGCGAGCATGCGGGAGTCGCGCCCTCCCGTGAGCAGGATCCCCGGGTCGTCGGCCACGTCCGTGTGCCGCTGGACGGCGCGGCTCAGCGCTTCGTGAAGGCGCGCGTCCTGGGCCTCCGGAGCCGTGTCCCGGAACGCTTCGGTCTCGGGAAGCTCGAGCACCGGCACGAGGCGCGTGTCCCGCGACCGGTACGTGAGGACATGGCCGGCCGGCACCCGTCGCACGCCGGGCAGCAGCGTCTGCCCCTGCGCGGTGCCGTGCATCATGAGCGTGCCGACCAGACCGTGGGGATCGAGCGCTCCGGGCGGCAGGTCGGGCGTCCACGGCACGGAGGAGACCGTGAGGAGCGGGTCGGCTCCCTCCGTCGCCGGTCCGTGCCAGTGCACGGGGTAGAGTCCCAGCACGTCCGATACGACGACGACACCGAAGTCGTCGACGTGCAGCGCCACGAAGTAGCCGTCCAGCCCGTTCGGTCCCCCCGGCCCGGTGCTCACCGATCGGGCGAAGGCGTGCGCGTCGACCCGTCCCCGGTCTCCGTCGATCGCGTCGCCCAGGACGAGAGCGGCACCTTCGCCGTCCGTCCACGAGTCGACCGGAGCCCGTCTCCCGCACGACCAAGCCACGGTCCATCCCGAGCCTTCCATCGACCCGGCCGCGAGCCCGCGGCGCCACGAGACGAGCGCGCCCCACTCCCGAGCCAGTCGACGGCGTCGGGGCCGGTCCGAGCCGTGCAGCACCAGGAAGTCCGCCATTCGTTACGGCCGCGCGCCGCGACGCCGTTGCGGGGTCACCGCGGACTCCACACTTTCGATGATACGACCTTCGATCGCCCCCCTTCAGGGAGAAACGTCATGATCATGGGTCCTCCGACCACCTTCTGAGGTGTCGAGGGCGCCCGCCGGAGCGTTCCGGCGGGCGCTGTTTCTTTGTGGCGCACCGCCGGGCCGGGGTCAGCCCTTCGGCCGGAGCAGGTCCTGGAGCCGGGGATCGTCCTTGATGCGCTGGAAGTCCCGGTCGACGTGCGCCGGCACGGCCAGACCCTCACGGATGGCCCGGGCGAAGAGCGACACCGCCGCGTCCGCGTCCCCCGTGACAGCCGCGACCCGGGCCTGGTCCATCGTATAGAAGGGGCGAGTGAAGGGGACGTCCAGCGTGTCGAGCGCCAGCGCCTCGGTGCGCGCCTGCTCCCACTCGCCCAGCCAGGCGAGGAGCACCGCGCGCCGGCCGAGGTAGTTCGGCCGCGGTCCGAACTCGGCGAAGAGCTCGTCGAGCGCCTCCTTCGCGTCGTCGTAGCGGGAGAGGCGGTGGAGCATGGCCTGGCGCCCCTCGTACAGGACCCTGCGCCAATCCCCCGACGGGTTGCCCGCGAGCTGATCCTCGTACCATGCCAGCGCCGCCTCCAGCGTCTCCGTCTCCTCGTCGGGATAGCCGTGGGCCTCGAAGTCGAAGGCGATGCTTCCCATGACCCACCCGGCGTCCCGGTCCGTGCCCGGATGCACCGGCGCCCCGTGCACGATCTGCATCGCCTCGTCGACGCGGCCCAGCCCGATCAGGGCGGACGCCTCGATGCGCTGCGTCGCGGCGAAGCGAGGATAGATCTGGCGTGCCTGGCGGGCGATCTCGAGCTCCTCCTCGTGCTCGCCCAGCTTGTGGAGCGCGTCGGCGCGGTTGTTCCAGTAGTGGAACCAGCCGCGCATCGGGCCCCGCTCGGGCTCGAGCTGGTCGAGCCACTCGAGCGCTTCGCGGGGCCGATTGTTGATGACCGCCAGCCACGAGGCGTTGTACGAAGCCTTCGACCCGGGGGCCATCCGGGCGGCCTCGCGAATCGCGTCGAGGGCCTCGGGTCGGTCCAGGTCGAACTGCGCCTGGAGGTGTCGCACCCACGCCCGGTGGAAGGGGCTCAGTTGCCCCGCGTACGTGGCCAGCAGGTCGACGACGGAGTCGGCCTCCGCCACCTGCACGAGGTTCGAGCGACCGAAGGACTCGTAGAGGAGCGGTAACGCGAAGGTGCTGTCGAGCGCGCGGGCTTCCACGAAGTAGGCGACCGACTCCTCCCAGTCCGACCGGGTGTATGCGTCCAGGCCGCGGCTGAAGGCCTGATACGCCTCGAAGTCGGGCGGGCTCTCGGACTGGGCGGCGTGTCCCTCGAGCCGGCCGTCCAGGTTGAGCGCCAGCGACCCCATCACGCGGGTTCTGAGCAGCCCGAGCCCCGACGCCGGGTTCCCCCGAGGCACGATGATCGGCTCGATCTGGTCGAGCGTGGCGCCGGTGGACGGGTTGGTGATCTGCACCTGGATGTGGACGTCGTCTCCGAAGACGTAGTAGCTGCCGGAGACGACCGTACCCGAGCCGGTTGCCTCGGCGATGGCACGGAGCGGATCGACGCGCCGCCCCTCCTCCTCCGCCGCGGCGACCAGTCCGTCGACGTACCGGGCGGCCTGTACTGTGCAGGCCTTCGGCGATCCAGGCCGACCCCATCCGGCCCAGGGC
Organism: uncultured Gemmatimonadales bacterium; assembly: GCA_937982605.1. Lineage (GTDB taxonomy): Bacteria > Gemmatimonadota > Gemmatimonadetes > Longimicrobiales > Gaopeijiaceae > UBA2589. Next base: position 4,338 of record CALJLC010000352.1, read on the forward strand.
GTCGAGCGCCGGGTCGGCGGTCTCGTTACGGAACGGTGCGACGACGACGCGGTTCCGGTGCAGCCGCACTTCGCCTTCCCCGGGCACGGGAACGGCGGCCACCGACGCCCCCTCACCGCCGAAGCGCTCGGCAGTCCAGAACGAACCGCCCACCGAAGCGACGAGGATCAGCGCCAGCGTGAGGATCTCGCAGGCGGGAGCTCGCTGCCGCCCCTTCTCCCCGTGATGCCACCCGACGACGGACGCCGCCAGCACGGCGGCGGCGTACCACACCAGTCCGATGCGGTAGGAAACCGCGGGGAGGAT
>CALJLC010000353.1 GCA_937982605.1 uncultured Gemmatimonadales bacterium
AAGTATGCGACGTGAGCGTACTCCACCGTCTCGGCCACCTTTAGCTGCCTGAGCCCGCTCGATGCGAGGTACTCGGACAGCCCCGTGCGCACGTTCTCCGGGGGGAACGCGACGCTTACCGGAAGCCCTTCCTCGTACTCGGTGAGCGTCACGATCGTCGACGGCAGCGACCCGGCTCTCTCGAAGGCGTCGAAGTCGGGACGGGAGAGCGCCGCGGTGAGCTGCCGCATCCGGTCGGCGCGGAAGTTCATCAGGATGACCACGTCGTCCGGCCCGATCCCCGCCTCGCCGGCCCCGCGGATCCCGGTCGGCTCGACGAACTCGTCCGTCACGCCGGCCGCGTAGCTCTCGGAGAGGAAGGAGGGGCCGTCCGCCCACGTGTCGGTGTCGCCCGAGACGATGAGGTCGAAGGCGCGCCGGGTGCGCTCCCAGCGGCGATCGCGGTCCATCGCCCAGTACCGACCGCACACGCTGGCGATGGCCCACCGCTCCCGCTCGGCGCAACGCTGCGCGAGGGTGGCCAGGTAGCCCACTCCGCCGGTCGGGGAGGTGTCGCGGCCGTCGGTGATGCAGTGCAGGCGCACCCAGACGTCGGCCGGAAGCCGGTCGAGCACGGCCTCGAAGTGGCGGATGTGGCTGTGCACGCCTCCGTCCGACACAAGGCCGACCAGTTGGATCTTTTCGCCCGTTCCGCGGACGTGCGCCACGGCCTCTTCGAGCCCGAGCCGCTCCGCCAGCCGTCCGTCCTCCACCGCCTGGTCGATCCGCGCGATGTCCTGATAGACGACGCGTCCCGCGCCGAGGTTCAGGTGGCCCACCTCCGAGTTGCCCATCTGCCCCGCGGGCAGGCCGACGTCGGCTCCGGAGCAGGCGAGCCGCGTCCTGGGGCGCCGGTCGTAGAGGCGCCGGAAGGTCGGGACCGACGCGAGCTCGACCGCGTTGCCGGGATCCGGGTCGCCGGCGAAGTCGGAGTGCCCCCAGCCGTCGAGGATGACGAGAAGGACCTTGCGCATGCTCCCTTTCTCAGCGATCCGCACGGAGCGGGTGGAGATCCCGGCCGGGCGCGGCGGTGCGCCGGCGCCTCCGGAGGTCCGGAATTCGGCTCCGGCAATCTAACCGGGGCCGGCCCGATGAGGACCCCGAGCGCCCGCCGCGCCGCGCCTACTCCGCTCTCATCGTGACCATCGGGTCGGTCCGGGTCCCGGCGCGCGCCGGAATCCAGCTGGCCAGCAGCGCGGTGGCCACCAGCACGAGCGTCACGCCCGCCAGGGTGAGCGGGTCTCCGGGCTGCACCTCGTACAGCAGCCCGCGCAGGAGGCGGGTGGCGAAGACGGCCCCCGCGATCCCCACGACCACGCCGCCGACGACGAGGCGCATCGAGCTGCCCACGACCATCCGGCCCACGGAGGAAGGATCGGCTCCGAGCGCCACGCGGATCCCCATCTCCCGGGTCCTGCGGGCCACCGAGTACGCCACGACGCCGTAGATCCCCACGCAGGCGAGCAGGAGGCACACCACCGAGAAGCCGCCGAGCAGCATCATCATGAAGCGGCGCGACGCGAGGGCGCTGTCGACGACCTCGCGCTGGAGGACGACGCGGACCGGCACGTCCGGGTCCACCCGGCGGATCGTCTCCCGGAGCGGGCCGACCACGCTCGCCGCGTCACCGGCCGAAGCCTCCGCGACGACCTGGGCACCGAACTGGATGCGGAAGGGTCGCTGCGTGTAGGGGAAGTAGACCGTGGGGTACGGCTCGGCGGCCAGGTCGCGCACCCGGACGTCGCCGACGACCCCCACGACTTCCGCGAAGCGGCGCTCCTCCCAGAAGTTGTCCATCCCCCCTCCCGTGACCTGACGACCGATCGGGTCCTCTCCCGGCCAGGTCGCCTCCGCGAAGCCCTCGCTGACGATGGCCACGTGCGCGTCGTCGGGGCCGTCGCGATCGTCGAAGTGCCGCCCGCGCAGGAGCGGGATGTCGAGCGCGTCGAAGGCGCCCGCGCTGGCCACGACGTACCCGCCGACGGTCGTCCGGCTCAGGTCGCCGTCTAGCTCCATGAGGTAGTTCGGCAGCGACCCGGAAGCCGGGAGGGTGCTCATGAGGCCCGCCGACAGGACGGCCGGATGGGCCTCCAGCTCCGCCAGGAGCTCGCCGTAGAGCCGGGCGTGATCGTGATCGGTCTCGTACTTGATGCGGGAGAGCGCCACGGGCGCGGTGGCCACGTCACGCCCGTCGAAGCCGAGGTCCTCGCTCATGAGCTGCTGGAACGAACGGACCAGAAGCCCCGAGCCGGCGAGCAGGACGAGCGCCAGCGCCACCTCGATCCCGACCAGGAGCCTCCAGACGGGCCCGCGCGGGTCGACGGTGTTGCCGCGCGTTCCCGAGCGGAGCGCCCCACCACTCGAGGCGCGCGTGAGCCGGAGCGCCGGGAAGAGCCCGAAGGCGAGCGTCGACACCACGGCGATGCCGGCGGCGAAGAGGAGCACGACTCCGTTGACCCCGACGTCGTCGATCCTGGGCAGCCCCTCGGGTCCGAGCGCGCGCAGAGCGCGGGTGAGGCCGACCGCGAGCGCGACCCCCGCCGTGCCGCCGAGCAGCGCCAGGACGAGCCCCTCGGTGAGGAGCTGGCGGACGATCCGGCCCCGTCCGGCTCCGAGGGAGGAGCGGATCTCGAGCTCACGGGCACGCGTGGTGCCGCGAGCCAGCAGCGTGCTGGCCAGATTGGTGCACGCCACGAGCAGCACGAGCGCCGCCGCGCCGAAGAGGAGGACGAGCGGGGTGCGGGACGACCCGACCATGCGCTCTCGCAGCGTGACCGCGGTGGCGCCCGCCGCGATGAACGCCGGGTCGGCGTCCGGCTCGTCCTGGACGATCACCTTCGTGAGCGCGTCCGCCTCCTGCTCGGCGACGTCGATCGACGTACCGGCGTCGAGCCGGCCCACGACGCGCCAGTTGTGCGAGGTCCGCGAGGTGTTCCCGAACGGCTCGGCCTGGCCCCACAGCTCGGAGCCGTCGGGGAAGTCGAAGCCGGCCGGCACGACGCCGACGACGCGGGCGCGAGCGCTGCCCACCTCCAGGGTGATCTCGTCGAGCGGGCGCCCGCCGAACTCGCTCTCCCACAGACGCTGCCCGATCACCAGGACCGGCGCGGCCTCGGGCGTGTGGTCCTCCGGGCCGGTGAGTCGACCGCGAACGGGCACCACCCGGAAGACGTCCCAGAAGTCGCGGGAAACCGTGGCGACCCGGACGTTGAGGGGCAGATCCCCGCCGAGGACGGTGGTCGGACCCGAGTTGTAGGCGGCCAGGCCGCCGAAGGACTCGAGGCCCTCGTCCCAGTCGGTGAAGTTGCGCCACGCCACGGACATCGTGCCGCCGTCGTTGCGGAGCTCGAAGAGCTGGACCAGCGCCTCCGGCTCGTCGTACGGGAGCGGCTTCAGCAGCACGCCGTAGACGACCGAGAAGATCGCAGCGTTGGCCCCGATCCCGATGGCGAGCGTGAGCACGCCGGCCAGGGTGAAGCCCGGGCTCCGGGCCAGCGCGCGCAGCGCGTACTTCACATCGTGCATGAACGAACCCCACATCTTCGCCCTCCTCACCGATCGGTCGTGTCGTTCCGTGACGCGGCGGCATTCCTCCGCGATCGAGGCGCGGTCGCCGAAGAGCCGTTCGGCCTCCTCGAGCGCCTCCCGCGGGCTCCACCCCGCTTCCTCCAGCTCCTCGGCCCGGAGCGCGATGTGCGCCCGGATCTCGCGCTCGACGTCCTCCCGGGGCGAGCCGCGGCCGAAGACCGATCCGGCCCGCGGCCGTCCGCCGCTCATCGAGACCCCGCCGTCATCGCCGAGCGCCCCTCGTCATCGCCTCGCCTCCCCGGCCGTCCGTCAGCCCCCGGCGGCCGGCGAGCCCAGGACCCGAGCCATCGCCCGCACGTACCGGTGCCAAGCCTGGACGCTCGACTCCAGCTCCGCGCGCCCGGCCGGCGTGAGGCGGTAGAACTTCGCCTCCCGGCCCGTGTCCGTGACGCCCCACTCGGACTCGACGTAGCCCCGCTTCTCCAGCCGCCGCAGCGCCGGGTAGAGCGCACCCTCTTCGACGTCGAAGTCGTTCTGCGTCGTGTCCCGAAGCGAGCGCGAGATCCCGTAGCCGTGGAGCGCACCCGCGCTCAGGGTCTTAAGGATGAGCACGTCGAGCGTGCCCTTGATGAGCTCGAGCGGGCGCTTCGTCATGGTCGGCCTCCTCCGGCAGGTGTCATTACCATAACACTATTATGCATAAAAGTCATAGGGGTAGTAGGCGGAGATCGGCCCGGGGATCTTCGGCGACCCCGACGCCCGCGGGCGGGACGGTCCGCTCCCGTCGATCCCCTTCCCCCGAGGTACCCGTGCGCTACTCGCCTTTCCGGATGGAGCGGTGGCAGTCCACCTACGAGCACCGCGTCGACATCAACCTCTCGGAGAGCGGAGTGCACCCGCTCACCGTCGACGAGCTCGTGGCGCTTTCCGGACGCGACCTCGACGTCGGCTCGACGCTGCTGGGCTACGGGCAGTCCAACGGCTCCGACGAGCTGCGTGCGCTGGTGGCGGGGCAGTACGACGGCGCGAGCGACGCCTCGGTCCTGGTCACGACCGGGGGCGCCGAAGCGAACTTCGCCTGCTTCTGGCACCTCTTCGAAGGCGACGCCAAGGCGGCCATCGTCGTGCCGACGTACGGCCAGGTCCCGGGTCTCCTGGAGTCGTTCGGAAGTCGGCTGCTCCCTGTGCCGCTGAGGGAGTCGGACGACTGGCAGCCGGACCTCGACGCGCTGGAGGGCGCCCTGGACGCCGGGGCGACCTTCGTGCTGGTCACCAACCCCAACAACCCCACCGGCGCCTCGCTCTCACGGGCCTCGATGGACGCGATCGCGGAGCTGACGGAGAAGCACGGAGCCTGGATCCTCGCCGACGAGGTCTACGCGGGGGCAGAGGCGCACGGAACGCGTACCCCGTCGTTCTGGGGGTGTCACGACCGCGTGCTCGTGACGAACTCCCTCTCCAAGGCGTACGGGCTGCCCGGCCTGAGACTCGGGTGGATCGTCGGGCCGGACGCGCTCGTCGAGGAGCTCTGGGGCCGGACGGACTACATCACGATCGCGCCGTCGTCCCTCTCGGACCTCCTCGCGCGTGTGGCGCTCGAGCCGCGGACGCGAGCGCGCATCGGCGAGCGCACGCGTGGGATCGTGCGGAAGAACCTCGGCGTCCTCCGGGAGTGGATGGACGCCCAGGAGGGCCGCTTCCGCTACCGGGCCCCCGACGCGGGAGCAATCTGCTACACCCGCTACGACGCGCCGGTCAATTCGAGCGAGTTCGCGGAGAAGCTGCGCGTCGAGCAGTCGGTGCTGGTGGTCCCCGGAGACCACTTCGGCATGGACCACTACCTCAGGCTCGGCTTCGGCAACCCGGAGGACGAGCTCCTCGAGGGGCTCGACCGCATCCGGGCCGCCTTCGACGAGGTGACCGCCTAGCCCGGCCCTACTCGGCCCGCAGCGCCTCCCGCGGGTCCACGGCGACGGCACGCCGGGCGGGCAGCCAGGCCGCCAGGGTCGCGACGGCGCCGAGCACCGCGGCCGCCCCGACGAGGCTGATCGGATCCCAGCTCCTCACGCCGAAGAGCAGCCCGGACAGCGCCCGCCCGGCGACGATGGCCCCGGCCGACCCGAGGGCGAGCCCGAGCACGACGAGGCGGGTCGACTGCCCCAGGATCATGCCGACGAGGTCCGAGCCGCTGGCCCCGAGGGCCGAACGGATGCCGAGCTCCCGGGTCCGCCTCTGGACGGCGTAGGAGAGCACGCCGTAGATGCCGGCCGCCGCCACCAGGAGCGCGACGAGCGCGAAGGTCAGACCGAGCAGCGACGCCGCGCGCGGGCGTGAGACCGACTCCGCGAGCATGCCCTCGAGCAGACGGAGGTCCCCGGCGGGAACGTCGGCGTCGACCGAGGCCACCGCGTCGGCCAGGAGCGGCAGGAGCGCGCCGGCGTCGCCTTCGGCCCGCACGACGTACGACATGCGCCGCCGCGGCATCTGAGAGAACGGGAGGAAGAAGGCCGGCTCGGCCACCCCGTCGTAGCCGTCGTCGAGCACGTCGCCCACGATCGCGACGACGCGCAGATCGACGGGGTCGGACCAGTCCAGCGTCAGGCCGGCTCCGAGCGCGTCGCCCTCGGGCCAGAACGACTCGGCCATGCGCCGGTTGACCACGACGGGGACCTCGTCTCCGTCGGACCAGCGCTCCGGGAGGTCGCCCGCGAGCACGGGAATTCCCAGCACGGAGAAGTACTCCGGCGTGACGACGTGGTACTCGGCCCGGGGGGGCAACTCGGGGTCGTGCGTCCGCCCGTCGACCACGAAGGTCGTGAACATGTTCTCCGTGGTGAACATCAGGTCGGAGACGAGGCCGACCGATCGCGCGCCCGGGATCGCCTCGACGAGCTCGAGGAGGTCGCGGTGGTACCGCAGGACCGCTTCGCTGTCCTCCCAGGTGGAGCTGGGGGGCGACGCGGTCACCGTGGCCACGCCCGCGGCCTCGAAGCCGGGCGGCACGCGGACCAGCTCGGAGAAGGAGCGGACGAGGAGCGCCGCCACGACCAGCATCCCGGTGGCCAGGCCCACCTGACCGATCACGAGCAGGTTCCGCGTCGCGTCCGAGCGGCCGCTGCCGCCACGCCCGCCGTCCCCCAGCGCCGCGCCGAGCTCGGTACGGGCGGCGCGGCGGGCGAGCGGGAGGCCGAAGAGGAGCCCCGCCACGAGGGCGAGTGCCGTGGTGGCCGCGACGATCCGGAAGTCCACGGAGACGTCGACCAGGGCCGAGAAGAAGCTCGTCTGCACCCGCTGGAGCACCCCCGCCCCGGAACGGACCAGAGCGGTGCCGAGCAGCCCCCCCGCCACCGCGAGCACGACGCTCTCGACCATGACCTGCCGGAGCAGTCGGGCGCTTCCGGATCCCAGCGCACCCCGAACCGCGAATTCCCTGCGCCGCTCCTCACCGCGTGCCAGCGTGAGGTTGGCCACGTTGGCGCACACGATCAGGAGCACGGCGCCGCCGGCCAGCAGGAGCATGATCAGGATGGGCCGGGCGTCGGCCAGCAGGTACTCGTCGAGTGTGCGTACCAGGGCGGTGCGGCGCCCGTTTGACTCCGGGAACTCCTCGGCCAGCCGCGCCGCGATGGTCGCCACCTCCGCGCGCGCCTGCTCCACCGTCGTGCCTGGTCGGAGCCGGGCCACGGTCCGCAGGAAGCGGGAGCCGTGATCCTCCTGGCGACCCTCCAGGAGCATCGGTCGCCACAGCTCGGTGGACTGCCAGCTCAGGGAGCGCTCCGGCTGCCGGAACGACGGGGGCATCACGCCGACCACGGTGTACGGCCGCCCGTCGACCCGGATGTCGCGCCCCACCAGCTCCGGGTCCGACCCGTAGCGACGGCTCCAGAGGGAGTGGCTGAGCACCACCTGCTGCATGTCGGCCGCGCGGACGGACGCCTCGGAGAAGCCGGGCCCGAGCATCGGCTCGGCTCCCAGCACGTCGAAGAAGTGGGGAACGACCAGGCTCCCGGTCACCTGCTCGGCTGCGTCGTCTCCCGAGAGGGTCGCGAAGTCCACGTTGTACGCGGCCACCCGGTCGAACGACTCCGCCTCGTCGTGCCAGGTCCAGTAGCTCCCGGGCGACACGGTGGTGACGTCGGTGCTGCCACGGCCGGTCTCCCAGAGGAGCACGATCCGGTCCGGATCGTCGTAGGGTAGCGCCTCGAAGAAGTGCGCGTCGACCAGCGTGAAGATCGCCGAGTTCGCGCCGATCCCGAGCGCCAGCGTGGCCAGCGCGACGGCGGTGAACGCGGGCCTCTTGCGCAGGCTGCGGAGCGCCCAGCGGAAGTCGGCACGAAGCTCGTCGAGTCCCATCCTCTCCCTCCTCTCCCGTTCCGTCACCCGCCGGACGACCACCGCCCGCCAGGCATAGCCAAAGACCTGCCGCCGGTACCAGCGGCGCGCACGCGCAGGACCGTCCCGGGCGCCGCGCAGCCGGAAGCCCTCGAGCAGCTCGCCGTCGATCACCTCGCGCTCCGCCGGGGGCGCGAGCCGCCGCAAGACGGCCCGCATCCACCCCGGAGTCTCCCCCGCTCCCCCCTTCGGGCGCATCAGTCGTCGAGCACGGGTTCGAGGCCGTCCCAGAGGCTCAGCCTCGCCCGACGCGACGCCCGCAGCGGGTCCAGCGCCGCGTCGGTGAGCGCGAAGTACCGTCGGGGGTGCGGCTCGCCGCTCTCCTCCGGTGATTCGAGGCGCGAGGTCAGCATCCCCTTCTTCTCCAGCCGGCGCAGGGCGACGTAGACGGCCGCCGTGGCCACCTCCCGCTCCGTCCGCTCCTCCAGCTCCGTGACGATCGAGACCGAGTACGCCTCCCGACCCAGCCGCAGGATCGTCAGCAGGACCTGCTCCTCGAACTCGCCGAGGCTGCTTCTGGCCATCGTTTCCCCTCGTTCGGCGCCGTCGGACCGGGACCCGAGGGTCGGGGCCGGGATCGGCACTGACATACATTGCTATACTATAGCGTTGTCATACTAGAGACGAGCGAAGGGGGCCGGGGGTTGGGAGCGGGCTCCCGCCGGCGCCCGGGCGCGAGACGGCGGAGGCCTTCTGGCGGGCTCGCGGGACCTCGCCTACGATCCGGCCGCCACGATGCGCTCCCGGTCCGTTTCGTCACCTCGCCCGCCATGATCCGACTCCGTCACCGCGCCTCGACCTCGCCCGGCCTCCTCTTCGCCCTCGCGCTGGCCGCCGTGTGCGCCGGGCTCGCGCCCACGGGTGCCCGGGCGCAGGACGCCGGCCCCTTCGACCTGCTGGTCCGAGGCGGTCGGGTCTTCGACGGTACCGGCAATCCCTGGTTCCGCGCCGACATCGGCGTGCGCGACGGGCGGATCGTGGCGGTGGGCATGCTGGACGGCGCGAGCGCGGCCCGGGTCGTCGACGCCACCGGGCGCTTCGTGTCGCCCGGGTTCATCGACATCCACTCTCACGCCGACGACGGGAGCGCCCGCGTGGGTGGCGAGACGATCCGCACCGACCGGCCCGAGCGAAAGGCGGCGCCGAACGTCGTCTCGCAAGGCGTCACGACGGTCGTGGTGAATCACGACGGCCGCTCTCCGTGGCCGATCCGGGACCAGCGCGCGCTCCTCGAGCGTCAGGGCGTCGGGCCCAACGTGATGCTCATGGTCGGTCACGGGACGGTCCGGGGCCGTGTCATGGGTGAAGACCACGAGCGGCCCGCCACGCCCGACGAGGTCGCGCGCATGCGCGCCCTGGTGAGGCAGGCCCTCGAGGAGGGCGCGGTCGGCATGTCGGCGGGCCTCGAGTACGTGCCCGGCCGATGGAGCACGACGGACGAGGTCGCGAGCCTGGCCGAGGAGCTCGTCCCCTTCGACGGGGTGTACATCTCGCACGAGCGCTCCGAGGGCGCCGACCCGATGTGGTACTGGCCCAGCCAGGACGAGCCGGGCCCGCCGACGCTCCAGGACGCGATCCTCGAGACGATCGAGGTCGGCCGTCGCAGCGGTGCCCGCGTCGTGGCGTCCCACATCAAGGCGAAGGGCGCGCACTACTGGGGCTCGAGCGGCAGCGCGATCCAGCTCATCGAGCGGGCGCGCAGCGAAGGCGTGCGCGTCTGGGCCGATCAGTACCCGTACGCGACGAGCGGGTCGGACGGGAGCACGGTGCTGATCCCCAGGTGGGCGCTCACGACGACCGACGACCGGTCGCCCGCCGAGGCCCTGCGCACGAACCTCGCCGACCCGGCACGCGAGGGGATGATCCGTCGCGACATCGCCCACGAGATCCGGCGAAGGGGCGGCGCGGACCGGGTGGTGGTCTTCGAGTACCCCCGCGAGGAGTGGGTCGGCAGGAGCCTCCAGGAGATCGCCGACGAGCGTGGCGCCGACCCGGTCCAGATGGCGATCGACCTGCAGCTCGAGGGGGACCCGGAGCGGCGGGGCGGCGGCCGGCTGCGCGGCTTCTCCATGTCGGAGATCGACGTCGAGCGCTACGCCGCGCAGCCGTGGGTCGCGACCGCGTCGGACGGGGGAATCGCCGTGGCGGAGGACGGCTCGGTCCACCCGCGCTACTACGGCACCTTTCCGCGCAAGATCCGGCACTACGCGCTGACGGTCGGCGCCCTCTCCGTCGAGGACGCGATCCGCTCGCAGACGTCGCTGCCCGCGCGCATCATGGGCGTTCAGGACCGGGGCGAGATCCGCGTCGGCAACTGGGCGGACCTGGTCGTCTTCGACCTCGAGACGATCGCCGACGAGGCGACCTTCTTCGAGCCGCACCGGCACGCCACGGGCATCGACCACGTCCTCGTGAACGGCGACTTCGTGGTGGAGAACGGGCGGATCCTCCATGCGCTTCCGGGGCGGGTCATCTCGTCGCGCCGC
>CALJLC010000354.1 GCA_937982605.1 uncultured Gemmatimonadales bacterium
CCTCTCGGGCGCTCCGGGTGCGGCCCGGTGCGCAGGATCAGGGGTAGCGAACGCGGTGACAGAGCACGCCGGCGCCGTCGGCCGCGAGTCGGGCCATCGTATCGGGAAGCTCGTCGAAGGCGCACTCCCCGGTGACGAGCGCGTCGAGCGCGGGGTCGCCGAGGAGCTCGAGCGCGAGCGCCAGACGCCGCGCGTGCGTCCACCGCGGCGCCCGCTCCGGGGGAATGCTGCCGACCTGGCTGCTCCGGAGCGTCAGGCGCCGAGCGTGGAATGCCTCGCCGAGCGGCAGCGTGACGCCGCGGGCTCCGAACCAGCTCAGCTCGAGCACGGTGGCTTCCGGCCCGGCCAGCCCGAGCGCGTCGGCCAGCCCCTCCGGCGTCCCGCTGGCGTGGACGACGAGGTCGGCGTCCGCCCCGACGGGCGGCTCGGCCTCCAGCTCGACGCCGAGCGCGGCCGCCGGCGCCGCACGGGAGGGATCGGGATCGACCAGCGTGACGCGGGCACCGGGGAGGGCGGCGCAGAGCCACGCCGCGAGCATCCCCACCACGCCGCCCCCGACGACCACGATCCGGTCTCCGGGACCCGGACGGGCGTCCCAGACGCCGTTGACCGCCGTCTCCATGTTGGCCGCGAGGACGGCGCGGGCCGCGGGAGTCGAGGCCGGGAGCGGGACGACGGCCGAGGCCGGCACGACGTAACGGTCCTGGTGCGGGTGGAGGCAGAAGACGTCGCGCCCCACGAGCTCCGGGGGGCCCTCGAGCACTTCGCCGACGCTGGCGTAGCCGTACTTCACCGGCCCGGGAAAGTCGCCTTCCTGGAACGGCGCCCGCATGGCCGCGTGCTGGGACTCGGGCACCTCGCCCCGGAAGACGAGGCTCTCCGTGCCGCGGCTGATTCCGCTGAAGCGGGCGCGCACGAGCACCTCGCCGTCTTGCCGCGCGGGGAGCGGTGCCGCCACGATCTCGCCCGAGCCGGGTACGCGGACCCGGAAGTGTCGCGCCTGCTCGCTGCTCACTGACTGCCCCCGGCGTGATCGAGTTCTCCCCAGCCGCCCCGGTGTCCGAAGCGTGATTGACCCGGCTACCCCGTCCCCGCGTGTCGGTGCGCCCGCCTCCGCGCGCGCGCTCGACCTGATCGGCGGGGCCGCGGTCGCGGCGGCGTCGACCGTGCCGGCCTGGTGGCTCCTCGGTGGGCCGGTGTCGCTCCCGCTGACGGTGGGGCTCCTCTACGCCGCGCTCGCCATCACGATCGCCAGAGCGCTTCCGCCCGACGCTCCGGGGCCCGGGCTCGGCGACGCCAACCGGGTCACCCTCCTTCGCGCGGCGCTCGTGCTGCCGGTGCTGGCCCTCGCCGCCCAGCCGGTCGGCGTCGACGACGCCGTCGCCTGGTGGGTCATCGTCGTGTCGACGGTGGCGATGCTCCTCGACGGGGTCGACGGCCGGGTCGCGCGGCGGACCGGCACGGAGACGGCCTTCGGCGCCCGCTTCGACATGGAGCTGGACGCTGCGCTGATCCTCGCCCTCTGCGTCCTCGTCTGGGCGGACGGGAAGGCGGGTGCCTGGGTCCTCCTGATCGGGCTGATGCGCTACGGCTTCGTCGCCGCCGGATGGGTCGTCCCCGCGTTCCGCGCCGACCTCCCGGAGAGCCTTCGCCGGAAGGTGGTGTGCGTCGTGCAGGGCGTCGTGCTGCTCGTGGCGCTGGGCCCGATCATCCCCGGCCCGCTGGCGACGGCGGCGTGCGCCGGGGGGCTCGCAGGGCTGACGTACTCCTTCGCGGTCGACGTCGTCTGGCTCCTGCGGGCCGCCGATCGCGGCGTTCCGGCCGGCTGAAGACGGCGGCGGGTCGAACCGACCGGCCCACGGCCCCGCGAGTTACTTCTCGATCGGCGCCCGCACCAGGTTGCCCCACTCGGTCCACGAGCCGTCGTAGTTGCGCACCTTCGGGTAGCCGAGCAGGTGGTGCAGCACGAACCAGGTGTGGCTCGAGCGCTCGCCGATCCGGCAGTACGCGATGACGTCGTCGTCCGACGACAGCCCCTGCTCCTGCTCGTAGATCGCGCGCAGCTCCCCGGCGCCGCGGAAGGTCGCGTCGTCGTTGGCGGCCCGCTTCCACGGGACGTTCGCCGCGCCGGGGATGTGCCCGCCGCGCAGCGCGCCCTCCTGCGGATAGTCCGGCATGTGGAGCTTCTCGCCCCGGTACTCCTCGGGCGAGCGCACGTCGACGAGCGGTCCCGAAGCGTCGAGGTGCTTCATGACGTCTTCGCGGTAGGCGCGGATCGGTGCGTCGTTCCGCTCCACGACCGGGTACTCCGTCCGCGGGCGCTCGGGCACGTCGGTCGTCATCGGCCGCCCCTCGTAGGTCCACTTCTTCCGGCCGCCGTCGAGGAGTCGGACGTCGGGGTGGCCGAAGAGGGTGAAGACCCAGAGCGCGTAAGCCGCCCACCAGTTGAAGTTGTCGCCGTAGAAGACGACGGTGCTGTCCCGCGAGATCCCCCGGGCCGCCATGAGCTCGGCGAACTTCCCGCCGTCGAGGTAGTCGCGCGTGACCGGGTCGTTGAGGTCCATGTGCCAGTCGACCTTCACCGCTCCGGGGATGTGACCCGTGTCGTAGAGCAGCACGTCCTCGTCCGATTCGACGACGACGACGTCCGGGTGATCGAGGTGCTCGGCGAGCCATTCGGTCGAGACGAGCTTCTCGGGGTGGGCGTACTGCTGGAAGTCCGGATTCGGGTCGTGAGGGGCAGCCATGGGGGCCTCGCTTCGCCGCGGCGTCTCGGGGTTCGGGGAGCACGAATACCCGCGCGAGGGTGGGGGGTTCTGGAGCAGCCGGGCCGGCGGCGGCGGCCGATCGCGGGGGGGGAGTCGGAACCGGCCACGCGCGGCGCGGTAGCCTCGTGCATGAGCCTTCCCGCCGAGCTCGACAAGGTCGTGCGCCGCTTTGCCGGTGCCCCGAAGGAGCTGCGTGTGAAGGCGCTCCTGCAGTACGGAGGCCGGGTGCCGCCGCTGCCCGAGCGCTTCACCGAGGACCGCTCCGGGCTCGAGCAGGTGCACGAGTGCCAGACGCCGTTCTTCCTGGCCACCGAGGTCGACGACGACGATCTCGTCCATCTCTTCTTCGACGCGCCGCCCGAGAGCCCCACCGTCCGCGGCTTCGCGGGCATCCTGTACTCCGGGCTCGAGGGACAGCCGGCCGCCGAGGTCCTGGCCGTGCCGCCCGACTTCTACGGCCCGATGGGTCTGGAGGAGGTCGTCTCCCCGCTCCGGATGCGGGGGATGGGCGCGATCCTGGCCCGGCTCCAGCGTCAGGTGCGCGAGGCGACGGGCGCCGCGTAGCCGCCCGCCGCCGCGCTCAGCCGCGGACCTGCCAGAAGCTCTCGATCTCGACCGACATCCCGCCCGGGAGGGAGCCCATGCCGACCGCGGCGCGGGTGCCCTTGCCGAGCTCGTCGCCGAAGACGTCGACCATGAGGTCGCTGAAGCCGTTGATCACGAGCGGCTGCTGATCGAAGTCGGGCGTCGCGTTGACCATGCCGAAGGTGCGCACGAGCCGCTGGACCCGGTCCAGGCTACCCAGATGCGCCCGGATCGTGGCCAGGACGAGCAGCCCGACCAGACGGGCCTGGTCCCGGCCTTCTTCGAGCGTCAGGTCGCGCCCGACCTTGCCGCGCACGCCCGGCGAGCCGTCGGGCTGCCGGGGGGTGTGCCCGGCCACGTAGAGCATGTCGCCGACCGTCACGGCGGTGACGAAGGTGGCGACCGGCGCGCGCGGGGTGGGCAGCTCGATACCGAGCTCGCGCAGGCGCGCCTCCGGGCTCACCTGGGGGGGTCGAACGGCGGGGGCGGACCCGAGGCCCGTGAGCGCCGAGATCCGGCGGGGAAGGAGCAGGGCCAGCGTCGCGGCGCCGGCGCCGCCGAAGAAGCCTCGACGGCTGGGGAGCGGTGGGGTCACGGGAGCCTCCGGATCGTGGGAACGAAGCCGCATGCTAGCACCTCGATGGACCTCGGCAACGGAAGCGCGGTAGCCTTGAGCATGCTCCCGCGCCCGAAGTGCCTCGCCGTCGCGCTCCTCGCGATCGCGGCGTCGGCGTGCTCGGACGACCCGGTCGGACCCGGCGGGATCGTGGGTGGCGTCGATCTCGACGTCGTCTTCGCACCCGCCACCCAGGCCGAGATCGATCAGGTGTCCGCGGACTGGGCCGCGCGGACGCCGGCCGCGACCGACGTCCAGGTCGAGCTGGACACAATCGTGCCGTCCGGCGCCGGATTCGACATCCGGGTCCGGGTCGCGTCGCATCTCGTCGACGGCTTCCGTCACGTGGGCGCGGTCCTGAGCGCCGACGGCCTCACGGGCCCGGCGCCCGTCGTCGTCTACTCGCACGGCGGGGACGCCGGGGCGTCGGTCGAGGAGCTGCTCGCGCAGTTCACCTTCCTCGGCTCCGACGCGGCGGACTTCGTCTGGGTCATCCCCTCGTTCCGCTCGGAGAGCCTCCGCTTCGCCGGCGAGACGTACACCAGCCAGGGGACCCCCAGCCCGTGGGACCGCGACGTCGACGACGCGCTCTCCCTGCTGGAGGTGGCGCTCGACCTCGAGCCGGCCGC
This sequence comes from uncultured Gemmatimonadales bacterium, assembly GCA_937982605.1. GTDB lineage: Bacteria > Gemmatimonadota > Gemmatimonadetes > Longimicrobiales > Gaopeijiaceae > UBA2589. The sequence goes on from CALJLC010000354.1 coordinate 4,599, forward strand.
CGACGAGACGAGCATCGGCGTCCTCGGCTTCAGCCGGGGCGCGGGCGTCGGGCTGCTCATGGGCATCCGGGACGAGCGGATCGACCGGATCGTGGATTTCTTCGGACCGACCGACTTCTTCGACGGCTACGTGCGTGCGGTGGTGGCGGAGGCGCTGGCCGGCAACCCGCGTGACCTCCCGGGCCTGGAGTGGCTCGACGCGACGTACATCCAGCCGCTCCGCCTCGAGGAGAAGACGATCGCGGAGGTTCGTGTCGAGCTCGTGCGCCGGTCGGCCGTCCTCTTCGCCGAGGAGCTTCCGGCGGTGCAGGTGCACCACGGCACCGCCGACGACGTCGTGGAGGTCAGCCAGGCGGAGTCGCTCATCGCGGCGATGGCCGCCCTCGGACGAGGCGAGCCGGACTTCCAGGCGTTCACGTACTCCGGCGGCGGTCACAACCCGCTCACCCTCTCGGGTAGCATCGGAAGGGCCACCTCCTTCCTGCTCGAGCTCCTGCCGGCGCCGCGCGCGCGGTAGCCGCCGTGGCGCGCGCCGCCACGTCGACGGGACGATGGCCGTCCGCGCCCGTGAGGGTGGCGCCGCACGCTTTACGCCTTCTTTACCGAGACGTCGGATGCTCGACAAAGAGCCTCGCGAGGTTACCTTAGGAGCAAAACCGTACCTGAGAACCACTATAGGTTGGCCTGCCCATGGCGTACTGCGACCTGCACAACCACCTGCTGCCCGACATCGACGACGGGTCGGCCGGGATGGAGGAGACCCTCCGCCATCTCCGCGCCTTCGCGGCGGCCGGTGTCGACACGCTCGTCTTCACGCCACACCTCCTCGTCCCGCGCCTCTCATCGGAGGGACCGAGTCGCGAGCTCGAGCGACGCCGGCCGCGGTTCGCGGGAGTCCTTTCGGCGGCGGCCGTCGAGTCCGACGTCCCCCGGCTCTTCCTCGGACAGGAGATCCTCAGCCCTTCCGCCGACGACATCGAGCGGGTCGTGGCGCGGGACGACGTCGGCCTCGGGGGCGGACCGGCCCTCCTCGTCGAGTTCGGCTTCCAGCCCGCGTACGACGCCGAGTCGGTGATCCGGCGCATCGTGGCGGAGGGACGCGTGCCGGTCATCGCCCATCCGGAGCGGTACCGCTTCGGGGGTCTGGATCCCGTCGAGACGATCACGCGCTGGCGGGACCGCGGCGCGCTGCTCCAGGTCAACGGCGGCAGCCTGGCCGGCCTGCACCGGGGCCGCTCGCAGGAGATCGCCTGCCGGATGCTCGCCGAAGGCCTCATCGACATGATCGCTTCGGACCATCACGGCGACGACCGCAACCACCGCCCCGAGATGATCCGCGACGTCGTGGAGCGGGTCGGGGAGCCGGGGCTGGCGGACCGGCTCTGGGGTCGAGGCGCGCGGGCGGTGCTCGACGAGGTCCTGGAGCGGGAGCACGCCGCGGCGGCTTAGCCGCGCGGGAGGCCGTGGCGTAGGGCCGCCCCGCCCGGTAGGGTGTGGGCATGAGCGACGACGTATCCGCGCGGCTCGGCGCCGCTCTGGCCGGACGCTACCGGGTCGAGGAGGAGATCGGCATCCGGGTCGCGGTCGAGCCCGTGTTCGCGTTCCTGTACGAGGCCGACGATGCCGCGACCGGCCTCAGCGAGCGGGAGGTCGCCAACGTGCTCGTGGGTCGGATATCCGCCGAGCC
>CALJLC010000355.1 GCA_937982605.1 uncultured Gemmatimonadales bacterium
GGAAGCCCGCCGCCGCGTCGATCTCCACGGGCGCCAGTTTCGCATAATATACGCAGCTCGTACCGAAGCCACCGACCGAGCGATTGGTCCGCACGACGTAGACGTTGCCCATCGAGACGGGGACGGGGTCCTCGGCCTCGTACACGAGCGTGTCGGAGGGCGCCCGCCGGACGTCGTCCAGGGTCATCCCCTCCAGCGTCGTGATGCGCGCCGCCCCGATCACGCCGAGCGCCCCCGGCGGCAGGAGCACGATCTCTCCGCCGCGCGTGTCGACGGCGGCGTCCCACGCTCCCGACGAGCCGGCCGCTTCGACCCGGACCGGCAGCCGGGAGAAGAAGGCGAAGGCCGAGACGAGATTCAGCTCGGGTCGCGCCAGCGAGTACAGCAGCACGGTGTCCGGAGTCGGGTCCCAGTTGAACGCGAACGGGTCGTCGTCGCACGCCGCGACTCCGACGGTGAGCACGCCCAGAGTGGCGAGGATCGCGCCGATCTTCGGCGCTCGGGCGGGTCGTTCGGCCTCGGACATGGTGGTGCGGGAACCTCGGAGAGGGCGCGGAATCAGACGGTGAAGTTCACGGGGCGCGGGAGGGTGGTCAACCCCGGAAACGCCCGTAATACCTTGACTTTACACCATCCGCCGGGTAGGTTCCCGCTCGCTCCCGGCGTGCGGGGCGACCCGCTCCGAGAGCCCCACTCGATCGAGGTGAGACGGTGCCAGAGGTTCCGACGACGCCCGGGGGCCGACGCATCCTGGTCGTCGACGACGAGCCCCACATCCGGCGCGTCCTCGGCGCGATCCTCGACAAGAGCGGATACGAAGTCCGGACCGCCTCGGACGGCACCGAGGGCCTGCACGAGTTCGGCTCCGGAGACGTCGACCTCGTCATCCTCGACCTCATGATGCCGGGGACCAGCGGGCTGGAGATCCTCTCCAAGATCCGCACGGACGCCCGCGGCGCCGACACCCCGGTGATCATCCTCACCGCCAAGGGTCAGGACACGGATCGGGACGCCGCGCTGGCCGGCGGAGCGAACGACTTCCTCACGAAGCCATTCAGCCCGAAGAAGCTCCTTGCCCGAATCGAAGAGATCCTCGGAGCCGATTGACGCGCACGCCTGGGTGACGGTCCTGGCGGGCGGGATCGGCTCCCGCTTCTGGCCCGCGAGCACCCCGGAGCGACCCAAGCAGCTCCTTCCGCTCGCCAGCGAACGTCCTCTCATCGTGGACACGATCGAGCGGGCGCGGGCACTCGTGCCCCCGGACCGGATCCGCATCCTGGCGGGCGCGCATCTCGTCGGCCCCTTCCGCTCCGTTCTCGACGACACCCCCGAGGAGTGCTACTGGATCGAGCCACGCGCCCGCGGGACGGCCCCGGTTCTCGCCTGGGCGGCGAAGAAGCTGGTCGGGATCGATCCCGAAGCCGTAATGGTGTCCCTGCACGCCGACCACCTCATCGAGCCGCTCGAGGGCTTCGTGGAGACGGTGGCGAGCGCGGTCGAGATCGCGCGGCGCGACGAGCTCCTGCTCAGCATCGGCGTCGCCCCGGACCGCGTGGAGACGGGATACGGCCACATCGAGCCCGGGGCCGCTCTCGCACCGGCCGGCGCCGCGGACGCGACCCGCGTCGTGCGCTTCCACGAAAAGCCCGACGCCGCCACGGCCCGCGACTACGTCGACCGGGGCTTTCTGTGGAACACCGGGATCTTCGTGTGGAAGGCCTCGGTCCTGCTCGACGAGCTGAGCCGGCACGCACCCGACGTCCACGAGGCCCTGCGCCACCTCGAGACTTCGGACGCGGCCTTCTTCGACGCCGCCCCGGTGAGCGTGATCGATCGGGCCGTGATGGAGCGGAGCGACCGGGTGGGCACCGTCACGGCGCGCTTCGCGTGGGACGACGTGGGCAGCTGGGAGGCGCTGGCGCGCACGCGTGGACCCGACGCCGGCGGCAACGTGATCCTCGGCGGCGGGACCGCCGTGGAAGGAACGGACAACGTCGTCTACGCCGACGCCGGTCGGCGGGTGGTCCTCCTCGGCGCCGACCGGCTGATCGTCGTGCAGGCGGGAGACACGACGATGGTGCTGCCCCGTGAGCAGGCGCCCCGGATGAAGGAGCTGCTGGCCCGGATGGAGGAGGACTGAGCGGTGGCGGAGACCCGGCTCTACCTGTTCGACGATCGCAGGGCGCGCCGTTGGGCTCCCTTCACGCTCACCCGCCCCGCGGGCGAGATCCTCTTCGGCTGCATGACGCTGCGCGAGCGCGCCGAGCGTGTCCTCGGTGTCCCGTGCGCCGCTCACCTGAGCCGTCACGCCCTGGTCGGCTTCGACGAGCCGGGAGGCGCGCTCGCGATCGGTGTCGACGAGCTCCCGCTCGACACGACCCGTGTCCTGCTGTCCAGCCGCGCCGTGCTCGACTTCCAGCCGGTGTCACTCCCGCCGGGGCCGGCGACGCTCGTCGTCGACGGGCACCGGGCCGGATGGGTGCTCCCACCCGGTGCTCCGCGGCCCTCGGAGCTCTGGCTCCGCGACCCGAACACGGCGCCGGCGGAGGGTCCGGAGGTCCGGCTCGAGGGCCGCTTCCTCGGACGTCCGTGGCACGTCGTCGAGCACAACGCGGAGCGGATCGCCGCGGACGTGCACGCGCTGTGGCCGGACGACGACGCGCCCGCGGGCGTCCACCGCGTGGGAGACCACCCGGTTTCCCTCGGCGAGGGCGCGTCGATCGAGCCCGGGGTGCACCTCGACCTGCGAGACGGCCCGATCCGGATCGACGACGGCGGCCGGGTGGAGGGACCGGGCCGGCTCACCGGACCGCTCTTCGTGGGACGGGGCTCGACCGTCTTCGGCGGAGCCGTCGGAACCTCCTCGATCGGGCCGGTCTGCCTCGTCCGGGGCGAGCTCGCCCACTCGGTGCTCCTGGGCTTCGTGAACAAGGCGCACGACGGACACCTCGGGCACGCGCTCGTGGGCCGCTGGGTGAACCTCGGCGCCTTCACGACGAACTCCGACCTGAAGAACAACTACCGAGCGGTCCGCGTCTGGACGCCGGAGGGCGAGAAGGACACCGGACTCCTCAAGGTCGGCTGCTTCCTCGGGGACCACGTGAAGACCGGGATCGGCACGGTGCTCAACACCGGCACGATCGTCGGCGCCGGCAGCAACCTCTTCGGAGGCGCGATGCCCCCGACGGTGGTGCCCCCCTTCAGCTGGGGCGCCGGTCGGGATCTGCGCGACCACCGTCTCGACAAGTTTCTCGAGACCGCGTCCGTCGTCATGGCCCGCCGGGGGGAGGAGATGACGCCGGGCATGGAGCAGATCTTCCGCGTGGCCTGGAGCGCCACGGCCGGCCGCCGGGCCGAGTGAGCCCGGCGTGAAGGTCGCCGTCCTGGGCAGCGGGAGCGCGGGCAACTCGATCTTCGTGCAGGGTGGCAACACGCGCCTCCTGGTCGACGCGGGCTTCAGCGCGCGCTCGGTCGCGGAACGGCTGGGCAGCCTCCGGATCGACCCCGACTCGATCGACGCGATCGTGGTCACCCACGAGCACGGCGACCACACGAGCGGGGTGGGCGTCTACGCCCGCCGCCACGGCACACCGGTCTGGATGACGGACGGCACGCGGGAGGCGTGCGCGCGACTCCTGCGAGGCTCCGAGCGCGTGGAATCGTACACGCCTGGCCGCCCGTTCCTGGTCGGCGACCTGCGCATCGAGCCGTTCCTGACCGTCCACGACGCCGCCGACCCCGTGGGCGTCGCCGTGATCGACGAATGCACGGGCCTGCGCCTCGGCGTCGCCACGGACCTCGGCCGTCCCACGGTGCAGATCCGGCACGCGCTCTCCGCCTGCGACTTCCTCGTCCTGGAGGCGAACCACGACGAGGTCCTCCTGCACACGAGCCGCTATCCGGCCTCGGTGAAGCGCCGGATCTCCTCGAGCCACGGCCACCTCTCGAACCAGGCCGCGGCCCGGCTGGTGACGGAGCTCATGCACCCGCGGCTGGCCGGCGTCGTGCTCGCGCACCTCTCGAAGGAGTGCAACGATCCGCAGCTCGCGCTCGAGGTGGTGGGCGACGCGCTGGAGAAGGCGGGGTGGTCCGGCCACCTCGACGTGGCCGTCCAGGACCGGCCCACCGCGCTGCTCGACATCGAGGAGCTGCGTTGGAGGAGCGGACCGAGCCAGCTGAGCCTGCTCTAGCCCGCGCCGGCCGGGATGGCGGGAGCGACGCCAGCCCGCCGCTCCGGCTACCCCCCGCCCGGACGGATGGAGAGCCGGGGCGGCGTGTCGCGGTCGAAGTCGGCGTGGGCCTGCTCGAGCCGGCCGTTGACGATGGAGAGCGTGCTCGAGACCACGTCCCGGAGGGTCCCGCATCCTCGCGCGCGGAGACCGGACATCTCCTCGCGGAGCTGCCCGGCCGCCTCGATCGCCAGATCGCGGTGGACGAACTCGTGCTCCCGGATCGCCGACTCGATCCGCTCCCACCCTTCCTGCTCCTCCACGGGCCGTCCGCGGACGACGCGCCAGCGCGGGAGGGTGATGAGGATCTCAACGGAGACGTCCACGTGGACGACCCGGCACTCGCCACCCCCCGCCTGGACCCGCCAGTTCGGGGAGATCCAGTACCGAGTCAGGCCCTGGGACGGGCGCCCCCCGGGGCCTTCGAGGCGCATCCGGTTCAGCATGTCGACGACGCCCCGGAGGTCGGCCGCGTCCAGGTCGTAGTATTCGATCGAGGCGTCGACCGTCACGCCGTCGGGGAGGGCGACCGGAGGAGCGTCGTCGGAAGGTCCCTGCCCCGCCAGCGGCGCGGCCCATGCCAGGAGCGCCACGATCCGTGCGCGTCCGAGCATGATGGTCATCGCCCCTCCCGGCCGCGCGCTACAGACCGAGCAGCCTCAGGAAGTCGTTGGACAGCGCCCAGAGCATGATGCCGACGATGATCAGGAAGCCGGCGTTGCTCCACTTGAGCCGTTGCTCGACCGTCAGCGCGCGTCCAGATCGGAAGAGCGTCGTGTAGG
>CALJLC010000356.1 GCA_937982605.1 uncultured Gemmatimonadales bacterium
CGATCGGAGCGTCGTGATCGGCACGCGCATCGAGGCGAGGCCGGAGAGCGTGGAGCGCCTCCGGGGGACGCCGCTCCGCCTCGAGGAGCGTGTGGCTTCGGTCGCGCCCGAGCGGCTCGCGCTGCGCCCCGGAGGACACTGGTCGATGGCGGAGCACGCCGGGCACCTCTCCGACCTCGAGCCGCTCTGGCTGGGGAGACTGGAGGACCTTCTGGCCGGCAAGCGGCGGCTTCGGCCCGCCGACCTCCAGAACACCGCCACGTGGGAAGCGAACCACAACGCGCATCCGATCCGCGAGCTGCTCGAGCACTTCGCCCGTCAGCGCCAGCGCTTCCTCGACCGACTCGACGGCCTCGGCGACGACCAGCTCCGGTCCTCCGCCCTGCACCCGAGGCTCGAGCAGCCGATGACGGTGGTGGACCTCTGCTTCTTCGTGGCCGAGCACGACGACCACCACCTGGCCAGGATCACGGACCTCCGCGGTGCGCCGGGGAGCATGTCGTAGGCGACGGCCTCAGGCGCCTCCCAGCGATCGTACCGGATCCAGCCGCAGCACGCGGCGGGCGGGCAGCCAGCTCGAGAACAGTCCGACGCCCGCGAGCAGGACGACCGCGCCGACGAAGGTGACCGGATCGTTCGCGCTCACGCCGAAGAGCATCGACTCGAGCAGCGAAGCGAGCCACCAGCCGACACCCAGGCCGGCGGCCAACCCCGTCACCAGGAGTCCGAGTCCGCGGGTGAGCACGACGTGCATCACCGCACGCGGCGACGCGCCCATCGCGAGTCGGACGCCGAGCTCCCGCTCGCGCTGGCGGACCGAGTGGGCCATGACGCCGTACAGACCGAGGCTGGCCAGGAGCAGCGCCGTCGCCGCGAACACGACGACGAGCACCGCGTTGAAACGCTCCCTGGAGGCCGACCCGGCCATCCGCTCGCGGATGGGCATCACCTCCCAGACCGGCTGGTCGGGATCGACGCGCCAGACCGCGTCGCGCACGGCAGGCGCGAGCGCCATCGGGTCTCCTCCGGTCCGGATCGCGACGGACATGAAGAGGGTCGGGCTCTGACGGTAGCTCACGTAGAGGTAGGGCTCGGGCGGGTCGGTGAGCGTCGACTGCACGTCGGACACGACGCCGACGACGGTGCCCGACACGCTGCGATCCGGCGAGGCATAGACGACGCGACCGATCACGTCGCGCCCTCCGAAGAAGCGCTCGGCCGCCAGGCGCGAGACCAGGATCGAGAAGGGGGCGCCGGGTCCGTCTCCGGCTTCGAGGTCCCGACCCTCGAGCAGCTCCATCCCCATCACTTCCCGATAGCCGGGGCTCACCGTGTTGGTGCGCACGACGGGCGCGTCGTCCCAGTCGAGATCAGAGCCGGCCGGGACGATCCGCATCGAGCCCCCGTTGCCGGAGAAGGGGAGGTCGCTGGCGAAGCCCACCGCCTCGACGCCCGCGAGCGCCCGGAGCTCCTCGTGGAGCCGGTCGAAGAAGACGAGCCGCTCGGCCTCGTCCGCGTAGCGGTTCTGCGGGAGCCTGAACTCGAGCGTGAGCAGCTGCTCGTCGTCGAAGCCCGGGTCGACGCCGAGGAGCGCCGACATCGTGCGCGCCAGCAGCCCGGCTCCGATCAGCAGGCTCACGGAGAGCGCGAGCTGAGAGACGACGAGCGCGCTGCGAAAGCGGCGGGCCCCGCGGCTCGACCCACCCCCGCGCTCCCCTTCGCGCAGCGCCGACCCCGGTGCGGAACGCAGCGCCTCGAAGGCCGGGGCGAGACCGAAGAGGAGTCCCGTGATCCCCGCCAGCGTGAGACCCACGGTCGCCGCGAGTCCGTTGAGGCGGACGTCGTAGAACTGCGTGTATGACGGCTGCAGCGTCACCAGCCCCCCGACGCCGAACCACGCGAGGCCCACGCCCGCCAGCCCGCCGAGCGCGAAGACGACGGCGTTCTCCACCAGGACGAGCCGAGCGAGGCGGCGGCGTCCACCCCCGAGAGCGGTCCGCACGGCCATCTCCCTCCGACGGGCGGCGGCCCGGGCCAGCTGCAGGTTGGCCACGTTGGCGCAGGCGATCAGCAGCAGGAGCAGTACGGCCGTGCCCAGACCCAGGAGGAACGGGCGGTTCCGGTCGGCCAGGAAGTCCGGGAGCGAGAACATCCAGACGCTTCGGCCCGCGTTCGCCTCCGGATACGCCGTCACGAGCCCGGCGTACAGCGCCTCGAACTCGGCGCGCGCGCCCTCGAGTGTCTGGCCGGGGAGCATGCGCGCCATCACGGCCTGAAAGCCGCGACTCGATCGATCGAAGGAGCGCGGTGCGGTATGCAGAGAGATCCATGCCTGGGGGGTGTCCCACGGAGACCGGAAGCCCGCGGGCATCACGCCGACGATCGTGTGCGGCTCGTTGTTCAGCAGCACCGTCCGTCCGAGCGCCGCGCGATCCCCGCCGAACCGGCTCTGCCACCACCCGTGGCTCAGGACGGCCGTGCGCGGGCCACCGGGCTCGTCCTCGCCCGGCCGGATCGCCCGACCGAGGGCCGGCTCGACCCCGATCACGTCGAAGTAGCCGCTCGAGACGAACTCGCCGCGAATCCGCTCGGGCTGCCCCTCCCCGACCACCGTGACGCTGTTGCCGATCGTCACGCCGGTCGCCGCGAAGATCCCGGAAGCCTCCCAGTCCCGGAAGTTCTCGTACGACGTCGACGTGTAGCCCCCCTCCGGGGTGCGCTCCCCGATGTACAGGACCCGATCCGCGTCCGCGTAGGAGAGGTTTCTCAGGAGCACGCCGTCGATGACGGAGGCGATCGCGGTGACCGCGCCGATCCCGAGCGCGAGCGTGAGCACGCTCACGGCGGACGCGCCGGGACTCCGGCGAAGGCTGCGAAAGGCGAATCGGAAGTCCTGCATCAGCATCGGCGTCCACCCCTCCCCCGGCGCCCGTTCCCCGGGCGTCGCATGTTCACGGATCACGAGTCGGACCAGCCCCAGCCCCTCGCGCATCGCAGCCACGGCGCCCGCCACTCTTCCGCGCGCGCGCCCGGCGGCCACCGCTTCCGCGATCGTGACCGCCAGCGGCTCGCCGATGTCGTCTCGAACCCGCCCGGGCAGGAGCGCCAGCAGGAGTCGGAAGACCGGGCCGATCCGGCGGCGCGCCGGGTCGTCGGTGCGCCGACCGCCGGGTGCCGGAGCCCGTTCCACTACGCCGTCCCGTCGCGTACGGCCGCGAAGCCCTTCGCCTCGGCCTCGTCGAGAGCGCGCCGCAGACGCGCGGCCTCGTCGGCCAGCAGCGCGCGTCCCGCGTCGGTCGTCCGGTAGTACCGGCGGCGGGGATCGTCGTCGGTGGCGTCGGCCGGAGCCGGCCGCTCCTCGACGAGACCCTCCGCCAGCAGACGCTTCAACGCGCCGTAGAGCGTGCTCGCGGTCAGGTGCACGCGCCCGCCGGTTCGCTCCCGGATGTCCTGGATGATCGCGTAGCCGTGCAGGACCGAGTCCGAGCACGAGAGGAGGATCTGGAAGACCGGGACGGACAGCGGGCTCCGGGACACGGGCGTCGGCATGGAGAGAAGGCTCCTGGCTGGATATTCCGCTCTACGGTATACCGTGTAGCGGTATACCGCAAGCCGGAGCAGGTGACGGATCGGGTGGCGGTGCCCGGCGAGGACCGCTGAGGACGCCGGTCCGGCGGCCCTCGCCCCCTTCAATCCCCCCCGGCTTTGGGCGAGGTTGGACGCCCCGCCCCGTCCCAGCTCAAGCCGTCACATGAGGCTCTTCACCGACCCGCGGGTCTGATCGTGCATTCCGGAACGGCGGCTGCGGAGCAGGCCGCCCGCCACACGCAGAAGGGCATCTTCCTCTTCTGGCTGCCGCTGGCGGCCACCTGGATGATGATGGCGCTGGAGGGCCCGTTCCTGGCCGCCGTCATCGCCCGGCTGGCGGATCCGACGTTCAACCTGGCGGCGCACGGGGTCACCTTCGCGATCGCGATCCTGATCGAGTCGCCGGTGATCATGCTGATGAGCGCCGCGACGTCCGTCGTGAAGGACCGGACGAGCTTCGTGCGGCTGCGCAACTTCTCGCGCGGGCTCTGCCTGGGCACGACGCTCCTCCTGCTCGTCGTGCTGATCCCGCCCGTCTACGATCTCCTCATTCCCGGGGCGATGGGCGTACCGGACGAGGTGGCTCGCCTCACCTACGGCGCGCTCTGGTTCATGCTCCCCTGGCCGAGCGCGATCGGCTATCGGCGCTTCCTCCAGGGGGTGCTCATCCGCTCCGGTCGGACCGCGCTCGTGGCGTACGGTACGGTCCTCCGGCTCATCGCGATGGTCGTCGCGGCGCTCGTCGGCTACTTCGTCCTCGAGATCCCGGGCGCGTGGGTCGGCGCGCTCTCGCTCGCCACCGGGGTGACCGCCGAGGCGATCGCGGCGCGCTTCATGGCCGCGGCCACGGTGCGCGCCGTCCTGGACGGCGAGTGGGACGGCGAGACGCCCCGCGACGTGAGCTACGCGGAGATCGCCCGGTTCTACTGGCCGCTCGCGCTCACCTCCCTGATCGGCCTCACCGTTCAGCCGCTGCTCACCTTCTTCATGGGTCGCAGCATCGCGCCGGTGGAGTCCCTCGCGGTCTTCCCGGTGGTGCACTCGCTCTCGTTCTTCTTCCGCTCGATGGGGCTCGCCTTCCAGGACACCGCCATCGCGCTCATGGGCGAGCGCTTAGAGCACTTCGCCGAGCTGCGAACCTTCGCCGTCTCGCTCAGAACGGCCACCTCGATCGGCCTCGGGATGGTCGCCTTCACGCCGCTCTCGGACGTCTACTTCGTGACGATCTCCGGGCTCACCCCGGAGCTGGCGCGCTTCGCCCTCACGCCGACCCGCGTCATCGTCCTCCTTCCGGCGATGTCCGTCCTGCTCTCTCTCCAGCGGGCGATCCTGGTCGAGAGTCGTCGCACGCGGCACATCACCGTGGCGAGCAGCCTCGAGGTGGCGACCGTCGCGATCGCCTTCACGACGTTCGGCTTCGGCTTCGATCTGATCGGCGCGACCGCGGCATTCGCGGCCTTCCTGGCCGGGCGTGCCATGAGCAACCTCTACCTCGCCTGGGGGTGCAGAGGGATCCTGCCCCGGGACTGACCGGGAACGCGCCGCTCGGGGTCGCTCGCCGCTACCCGGCCGAGTCGACGCGCTCCGGCGGCAGCCGCTCGAGTCCGGTGGTGCTGGGCCGCGTCGTGAAGCCGACGCACTCGGGATCACCCGCGCCCGCGTCGAAGACGTCGTGCATGGCCGCCGCGACCGCGTCCGTGTCGGCCGGGTCCGCCATGGCGACGAGACCCGAGCCGGCGCCCGACACCGTCACGGCCCATGCACCCACGTCGAGCGCGGCGGAGATCGCCGACGCCGCGGACGGGATCAGCGCCAGCCGGTGGGGAACGTGCAGCTCGTCCGTGACGCCGATCCGCAGCAGCTCCGGGTTGGCCTCGGCCAGACCGCGCACGAGGGCGACGAGACGCCCCAGGGAGGCGGCCGCCATGCGATGCGGCACCTGCTTCGGCAGGAGGCTCCTGGCCTCGCGCGTCGAGATCCGCGCGGACGGCGCCGCGTAGGCGAACCCCACCTCGGGGCTCAGCGTCAGTCCGATGACGACGGGGCCGTCCGCGGTGCGAGCGATGGCGCGCAGCCCCCCGTACAGGCTCGGTGCCGCGTTGTCCCCGTGGCCCTCGTGGCGCAGCGCCGCGTCGAACGCCGCGTCGTCGTCTCCGGGCTCGCCGAGCACCGCGTGCGAGAGGTCGTATCCGGCGAGAACCGCGGCGGCCGACGTTCCCAGACCGCGCGCGATCGGCGCGTCCGAATGCATGCGCAGCAAACCGGACGGCTGGATCCCGACCGAGCCGAGCCTGGTCGTCATCGTGGACGCGACGAGGTCCTCGGCGGGCCCCTCCGGGACGCGCGCCAGCGTTCCGGTCCGCTCCACCGCCACGGTGCCCGAGTCGTCCGGGAGAAACGTGACGTCCAGGTATCGGTCGAGGGCCAGCCCGATCGTGTCGTAGCCCGACCCGAGGTTCGACGTCGAGCAGGGGACCCGCACCCGGGCGGCCCGAAGCGGGGACGCGGCCGTCATCGGGTCACGTCGTCGAGCGCGCGGGTGAGCGCGGCGTCGGTCGCGTCGATCGAGGTCATGCGTTCGGGGGCGTCGTCCGGGATGCGGAGCGAGTCGGGCACGGGGACCCGCCGGCCGATGGCGTCCTCGACGGTCTCCGGGAACTTCGCCGGATGCGCCGTCGAGACGACGACGACGGGCCCCTCGGACGACCGATGATGTCGCGCGGCGACCGCGTACGCCACCGCGGTGTGGGGATCCAGGACGTATCCCGTTCGGTCGTGAACCGCGGCGATGGTGGCGGCCGTCTCGGCGTCGTCCACCCACGCCCCCTGGACCGCCCTCCGAACGGCGTCGTCGTCTCCGCCGAAGAGCCAGCGGATGCGCTCCAGGTTGCTCGGGTCGCCGACGTCCATCGCGCTCGACGACGTGGCCACCGAGGGTCGGGGGGCGAAGGACGTCCCCTGCAGGTAGTCTGCCACCCCCCGGTTGCGGTTCAGCGCGGCGGTGAAGCCGGCCACGGGCATGCCGGCCCGGGCGGCGAACAGCCCCGCGCACAGGTTCCCCAGGTTGCCCGAGGGCACGACGAAGCGGACCGTCCCGAGACGGAGTGCCGAATGCACGTAGTAGAACGCCTGCGGAAGCAGGCGAGCCACGTTGATGGAGTTGGCCGAGGTCAGGGCGTGGCGCTCCCTCGCCTCCGGATCGGCGAAGGCGGCCTTCACGAGGCGCTGGCAGTCGTCGAAGGTGCCGCGCACCGCGAGCGCCTGGACGTTGCCGCCGAGGGTCGTCATCTGGCGGCGCTGCCGGGCGCTGATTCCACCCTCCGGAAAGAGCACGACCACGCGACTGCCCGGGCTTCCGTGGAAGGCGCTCGCGACCGCCCCTCCGGTGTCGCCCGACGTCGCGACGAGGACGGTGCGCGTCCCGCCGGCCGGAGACGGTCCGTCGAGGAGCTCGACGAGTCCGGCCATGAAGCGCGCGCCGACGTCCTTGAACGCCGCGGTCGGGCCGTGGAAGAGCTCGAGCACCCACCGGCCCGCTTCGACCTCGACCAGGTGGACCGGGAAGTCGAGCCCGCGGTCGACCACCCCGCCCAGCGCCTCCGGATCGATCCCGGGGAAGAAGGCGGGAGCTGCCCACCGGGCCGCGGAACCGAAGTCCGTGGTGGCCCGACCCCACCCGCCCGACACTCCCGACGCGGGGACCGAGCCCGGATCGGGGAGCCGTGGAACCCACGCGGGTACGAACAGTCCGCCGTCGGGTGCGAGCCCACGGAAGACCGCTTCGGCCAGGCCGACCTCCGGCCCTCCCCGTGTCGTCGTGAAGCTGGACATGGCTGCCAATCTACCGGCGGGCGACCCCCGCGCTCAGACCCCGCAAGAAGAGGGCGCCGGCACCCCGAAGGGCGCCGGCGCCGGGAACCGCTCGCGGCCGTGCCGCGCGGCAGTCGCTACTTCTTCTTCGGAGCCGCCTTCTTCCGGGCGGTCTTCTTCTTGGCCGCAGGCTTCTTCTTGGCGGCCTTCTTCCGAGCGGTCTTCTTCTTGGCCGGCTTCTTCTTGGCGGCCTTCTTCTTGGCGGCCGGCTTCTTCTTGGCGGCCTTCTTCTTCTTGGCGGCGGGCTTCTTCTTCGCAGCCTTCTTCTTCTTGGCGGCGGGCTTCTTCTTCTTCGCAGCCTTCTTCTTGGCGGCCGCCTTCTTCACCGTCTTCTTCTTGGCGGCGGTCTTCTTCCGCGCGGTCGTCTTCTTCTTGGCGGCCTTCTTCCGGGCGGTCTTCTTCTTCGCGGCCGGCTTCCGCTTGGCGGCGGCCTTCTTCTTGGTCGCCTTCTTCTTGGTGGCCTTCTTCTTCGCGGCGGCCTTCTTCACGGACTTCTTCGGAGCGGTCTTGCGCGAGGGGCGCTTCTTCGCTCCAGTCGCTTTCTTGGTCGCCGGTTTCTTCGCGGCGCGCTTCTTCGGCGCCGCCTTCTTCTTCGCCGTTGCCTTCTTTTTCGTCGCCACGAGAATGCCTCCGAGAATGGTTGGGGAGCGCGCGGAATGGGACGAGGTTCGAGCAAACGAAACACGAATCGACTCGTTCGCGCAATAGCTTTCTCCCGGTTCGTGCACCATATACGGTGGCGCGGATGATCCGACGCCACGACATCCGGTATACCTCCACTCACCAATGCGCCCCTCGGCAACTTCCCGTCGCGCCCTGACACCCGCGGAATTCCTTGACGAACTCCGAAAACGAGGAGTTCGGCGGGTAAACTGCGTCCGATACCGCGACAACCGTTCGACGGTCTGGTCGCTCACGCAGCGGGGAACGGTCCTGAACGTGCACATCGCCTTCCGAGCGGCGACGCGCTCGATTCTCGACGCGTTCGCCGTGCTCGCGAGGGAGGGAGGAGTCCGCTCTCCGGCCTCAAGCCGGGCGGCCGAAAAGGTGAGCGACTGGCCCGAGCTCGCGCGGGCGATGGAGGCCGCCCGCAGACGGCACCACCGCGACCAGTCGGAGAACGGATCGGCGACCCACTGCTGTGGCACGCCCGGCCAGCGGGAGTACCTCCGCGCCGTCTACGACTACTTCAACCAGACCCGCTTCGACGGCGCGCTTCCCCCCGACATCCCGGTGCGACTCAGCCGGCGGATGCGCTCGGCGCTCGGTCACATGCTGCCCGGCATCCGCCGGGACGGCACGCGGTACGTCGTCGAGATCGCGCTCAACGTCGACCTGATGCTATCGGGCAACGGCGCCGAGCGGACCGACACGCTCCTGCACGAGATGGCGCACGCGGCCGACTGGCTCGAGTCCGGGAGCCAGGGCCACGGAGACAGCTGGCGCGAATGGGCGCGGCGCGTCGGGTGCCGACCCGACACGCTGTACGACCGTCCGGTACGATTCCGCCGGCGCCGGCGCGACCCGGTCGAGCGGGTGCCTCCCCTCCCGCCGGCGCTACGCGGCCGGAAGAACGGGAAGCGGCGTCACGGCCAGAGCCAACCGAAGGCGCCCGCGGTCAGGCACGCGTAGACGAAGCCGTCGAACATCGACCTGAGCGTCGACCCCCAGCGCTGCTTCCACCAGATGGCCCGCTGCGGCAACGCCATCGCATAGCATGCGAACGCGACGGTGCCCGTGATGCGGAAGACGTCGAGGTACTCCGCTCCGGCACCGACCGTGCGCGTGGCCACGTAGGCCGCGAAGACGGCCACGACCAGGCAGTAGACGAACCACTGCGCGAGCTGCGGACCCATGTTGAAGAAGTCGCCGGGCCCGTACACCGTCATGATCGCGACGGGGCCCTTCTCGACCTTCGCCTTGAACTCCTCGGACTTCAGGTGCTCGGCGCCGCCGGAGTACGGAATGACGTAGTCGCCGGCCGGGATGCCGAAGGGCCGGAGCGCGTCCATGACCCGGTCCTCGTCGGGCACCTGGGCGAAGTCGTTCTTGTGATACGTCAGGAACATGTGGATGACCGAGCTGCCCACGAAGACGAGGACGGCGGACAGGACGATCGGGAGCCAGAGGGAGGGGATGGTGACCATGGGACGACCTCGCGGCTGGAGGTGAGGCGATCACGCGGGTCCGTCGGGACGACGCCCGGATCCGGCACCGTTCACCGTACGCGCGGCAAAGACGCGGGGCAACTCGCGACGGACACCCGCGGGGGAACCATCGAACCGCCGGAAAGCCTCGAACCGCCGGGGTGGCTGCCCCGGCGCGTCTTCAGCGCAGCCACGCCTCGGTGTAGAGGAGCACCGCGCCCCCGGGGTACACGACCGAGCCGTCCGTCGGCGTGACGACCTGCACCCGGTACAGCATGTCGAGCGGCAGGTCGGGCATGAAGTCCTCGTCGAGGCGCATGCTGTTCAGGTACACCGGCAGGCACCGGTTCGTCCGGTACTCGAAGCACGGTCCGCTCCGGGTCTCCCGGACGAGCACCGCGGGAGCGAACTCCCAGCGCACCACGTCCGTGAGCGTGTGCGCCCGCGCCAGGTGGTCCTGCAGCGTCTCGTAGCCGACCGGCCGGAAGCGAAGCGAGTTGGGATGCAGTCCGATGATCATCCGCACGGTATGGTCCGCGCGCTCCTCGGAGAGTCGATCGGTCTCGACGGTGAGACCGAGGAGCTCCACCGGAGCGGCCGCCATCTCCAGATCGATCGGGTACACGCCATCGGCGCGGAGCGCCTCGAGGAGCGGGCTCTCGACCGTCGTGTAGCCGATCCGCTCGGCCTCGATCCGGTACACGCCCGGCTCCGGCGCGCGCAGCCGGTAGAATCCGTCGGCCGCCGAGATCGAGATGGCACGCTGCTCGCCTTCGGCATCGACGAGGCGCACGAGCGCGGTGCCGACCGGGCCCTCACCCGAGACGCCCAGCACCCGACCCTCGAAGGTCTGCGCGGTGAGCGGGCCCGCGCCGAGCGTTCCGGCGGCGAGCAGCAGCATCGCGAGGTCGGGGAGCCGCCCGAGCGCGGCGGGCCTCGGCCCGGTCCCGCGGGCCTGTGCCGCGGAAAGCCGCGCGACGCGGCACCGGAGCAGGGCGATCGGTCGGTGCGTCTTCACACCGAAAGGTACGCGACGCCCGCCGTCGCGCTTACGTCCGGTGGGACCCGATCATCTCACGCGCGGCGTCCACGACCGCGTCGACCGTGATGCCCAGCTTCTCGTACAGCACCTCGGCGGGCGCCGACGCGCCGAACCGGTCGATGCCGATGGCACGGCCGCGATCTCCGACCCATCGCGACCAGCCGAAGGTGCTCGCGGCCTCGATCGAGACCCGGGCGGTCACCGACGGCGGCAGCACCTCGTCCCGGTACGCCGGGCTCTGCTGCCCGAAGAGGTACCAGCTCGGGAGACTCACCACCCGGGTCGGAACGCCGTCCTCCTCGAGTCGCGCACGCGCCTCGACGGCGAGCGCCACCTCCGTGCCACTCGCGAGGACGATCACGCTCGGCGTTCCGCCGGACGCCTCGGCCAGCAC